>NZ_JAUTYS010000006.1:0-238533 GCF_041982285.1 Pantoea sp. ANP04
CCGGTAACAACAGTACCACGGCCAGAGATTGAGAATACGTCTTCGATTGGCAGCAGGAACGGCATATCGATCGCACGCTGTGGTTCTGGGATGTAGTTATCCAGATGCTCAGCCAGTTCGATGATTTTCGCTTCCCACTCAGCTTCGCCTTCCAGCGCTTTCAGAGCAGAACCACGAACGATTGGAGTGTCGTCGCCTGGGAAGTCATATGCTGACAGCAGGTCACGAACTTCCATTTCTACCAGTTCCAGCAGCTCTTCATCATCAACCATGTCACACTTGTTCAGGAACACGATGATGTAAGGAACGCCAACCTGACGACCCAGCAGGATGTGCTCACGGGTCTGTGGCATTGGGCCATCAGTCGCAGCAACAACCAGGATCGCGCCGTCCATCTGCGCAGCACCGGTGATCATGTTTTTCACATAGTCGGCGTGGCCTGGGCAGTCAACGTGCGCATAGTGGCGGGTTGGGGTTTCATACTCAACGTGTGAAGTGTTGATGGTGATACCACGTGCTTTCTCTTCTGGTGCGTTATCGATCTGATCGAATGCACGAGCCTGGCCGCCGTAAGTTTTAGACAGTACGGTGGTGATAGCTGCAGTCAGGGTGGTTTTACCGTGGTCGACGTGACCGATGGTGCCCACGTTTACGTGCAGTTTGTTACGCTGAAATTGCTCTTTCGCCATGGCGATAATTCCTTACGTTGTGCCTTCACCCTTTAGGTGAAGGCATCAGTTCAAATTTAAACCGTAGCTTATTTGCTACGAGCTTCAATAACGGCCTGCGCTACGTTGTTCGGCGCATCGTCATACTTCAGGAACTCCATGGAGTAAGAAGCACGACCTTTGGTCAGAGAACGCAGCTGAGTTGCGTATCCGAACATCTCAGACAACGGAACTTCAGCGTGAATCTGAACGCCAGTAGCGTTAGATTCCTGCCCTTTAAGCATACCACGACGACGGCTAAGGTCACCGATGACATCACCCGTGTTCTCTTCTGGCGTTTCAACTTCAACCTTCATGATAGGCTCAAGCAGGACTGGTGTCGCTTGTTTAAAGCCTTGTTTGAAGGCAATAGACGCGGCCAGTTTGAACGCCAGTTCTGAGGAGTCAACATCGTGGTAAGAACCGAAGTGCAGACGCACGCCCAGATCCACAACCGGATAGCCGGCCAGAGGGCCTGATTTCAGCTGTTCCTGAATACCTTTGTCAACCGCAGGGATGTATTCACCAGGAATCACACCACCTTTGATATCGTTGACGAATTCGTAACCTTTCGGGTTAGAACCTGGCTCCAGTGGGTACATGTCGATAACAACATGACCGTACTGACCACGACCACCAGACTGCTTGGCGTGTTTACCTTCAACATCGGTAACTTTGTTACGAATCGCTTCACGATAAGCAACCTGTGGTTTACCCACGTTCGCTTCAACGTTGAACTCACGCTTCATACGGTCAACGATGATGTCGAGGTGCAATTCACCCATACCAGCGATGATGGTCTGGTTAGATTCTTCATCAGTCCATACGCGGAATGATGGGTCTTCTTTCGCCAGACGGCCCAGAGCCAGACCCATTTTTTCCTGGTCAGCTTTGGTTTTCGGTTCAACGGCGATAGAGATTACCGGCTCCGGGAACTCCATGCGCTCAAGGATGATGACGTTATCTGGGTCACACAGGGTGTCACCAGTGGTCACATCTTTCAGGCCGATCGCAGCTGCGATATCACCCGCACGAACTTCTTTAATCTCTTCACGCTTGTTAGCGTGCATCTGAACGATACGGCCCAGACGCTCACGGTTTGATTTAACCGGGTTGAATACGGTATCACCCGTGTTAACAACACCAGAGTAAACGCGGAAGAACGTCAGGTTACCCACGAATGGGTCGGTAGCGATTTTGAACGCCAGTGCAGCAAACGGCTCGTTGTCATCAGAGTGACGAACAGCCGGCGTGTCTTTACCGTCGTCCAGCATACCGTTAATCGCGGTAACGTCAGTCGGTGCTGGCAGATATTCAACAACTGCATCCAGCATCGCCTGAACACCTTTGTTCTTAAATGCAGAACCACAGGTTACCAGGATGATTTCGTTGTTCAGAACACGCTTACGCAGAGATGTTTTGATCTCTTCTTCAGTCAGTTCTTCACCACCGAAGAATTTCTCCATCAGCTCATCAGAGCCTTCAGCAGCGGCTTCAACCAGCTTCGCATGCCATTCTTCAGCCAGTTCCTGCATATCAGCTGGGATATCTTCGTAGTCGAAGGTTACACCCTGATCTGCGTCGTTCCAGTTGATTGCTTTCATTTTCACCAGGTCAACAACACCGGTGAATTTCTCTTCTGCGCCGATAGCCAGCTGCAGAGGAACTGGAGTTGCGCCCAGACGAACTTCCATCTGTTTAACAACTTTCAGGAAGTTAGCACCCATGCGGTCCATTTTGTTAACGAACGCAATGCGTGGAACTTTATATTTGTTAGCCTGACGCCATACGGTCTCAGACTGTGGCTGAACGCCACCAACTGCACAGTAAACCATTACCGCGCCATCAAGCACACGCATAGAACGTTCAACTTCGATGGTGAAGTCAACGTGTCCTGGGGTGTCGATGATGTTGATGTGGTGTGGTTCGAACTGCTTTGCCATACCAGACCAGTAACAGGTGGTCGCAGCGGAAGTGATGGTAATACCACGTTCCTGTTCCTGCTCCATCCAGTCCATGGTTGCTGCGCCGTCATGTACTTCACCGATTTTGTGGTTTACACCGGTGTAGAACAGAACGCGTTCGGTAGTGGTAGTCTTACCGGCGTCGATGTGCGCACTGATACCGATGTTACGGTAGCGGGCAATGGGTGTTTTACGAGCCATTTGATTCCTCTGATTCTCGGGCGTTCAAGGTAAGTCGACCCCAGCGGGTTGGCTGATTGAGCGCCCGCTGGTTTAACTACGTGGTAATTACCAACGGTAGTGTGCGAACGCCTTGTTGGCTTCTGCCATGCGGTGAACGTCTTCACGTTTCTTCACTGCAGTACCTTTGTTCTCTGCAGCATCAGAAAGTTCGTTCGCCAGGCGAAGAGCCATTGATTTATCACCGCGTTTACGAGCAGCATCTACGATCCAGCGCATTGCCAGAGCATTACGACGAACCGGGCGGACTTCAACTGGTACCTGATAAGTAGAACCACCAACGCGACGTGACTTAACTTCGACAGTCGGACGCACGTTTTCCAGGGCTACTTCAAAAGATTCCAGTGCGTTTTTACCTGAACGCTGAGCCAGGGTCTCGAGCGCGGTATAAACGATTGATTCTGCAGTAGATTTTTTACCATCTACCATCAGGATATTTACAAATTTGGCCAGCAGCTCTGATCCGAACTTAGGATCTGGCAGAATTTTACGCTGACCAATGACGCGACGACGTGGCATGGAAATACTCCGTTGTTAATTCAGGATTGTCCAAAACTCTATGAGTTTATTATGACATTTAATTTAAAACGTTTGGCCTTACTTAACGGAGAACCATTAAGCCTTTGGCTTCTTCACGCCGTACTTGGAGCGAGCCTGCTTACGGTCTTTAACACCTGAGCAGTCAAGCGCGCCACGAACGGTGTGGTAACGCACACCTGGCAGGTCTTTTACACGACCGCCACGGATCAGGATCACGGAGTGTTCCTGCAGGTTATGACCTTCACCACCAATGTAGGAGGTAACTTCAAAACCGTTGGTCAAACGCACACGGCAGACTTTACGCAGTGCGGAGTTTGGTTTCTTAGGAGTGGTGGTGTACACACGAGTACAAACGCCACGTTTTTGCGGGCAAGCTTCCAGCGCCGGCACGTTGCTCTTTGCAACTTTGCGGACGCGTGGTTTGCGAACCAGCTGGTTAACTGTTGCCATTAAATAGCTCCTGGATTTGCTTTTGCTTCGTAAACACGTAATAAATCGCCTCGTAGAATTACGAGGAGGCAGAATTTTAGGGCTGAGTCAAAGGGGTGTCAAGAAATAACCAGGTTTTAGCCGATTACCACACGATTTGTTGCTGATGCCTGATCGTTAGCGTGACAAAGCCATTATAGTCTATTGACTGTACGCTGCTCGAAATTTGTCCAGCGAGACCGCGAGCCTGAACATCTTCGTCCAGCACCCACAGCGTCAGGCCGCTCTCTGAGAGCCGCATTAATGCACGGCTTCCGGTTAAGGCGGCCAGCACTCCATCCTGCAACAGCAGCAGGTCATCTCCGGCGCCCGCCATTAAAAGCAGAGTATCAAGATCACTGTAGGCCGGTGAGTGCATTAAAGTGTGCAGCATTAACGTCTCTTAGAAAGTAAGAATGCGATCGTAGCTGGCCAGCATCTGCCGCAGTGCCGGCGCGTCCAACAGGGTAACATCCAGCAACCGGTCAGCGTCAACCTTTAACCCTCGCGCAATCAGGGAGTCCTGGCAGAGATAGCACTGTTCAATGTCATACAGCGGCAGCACGCCAAAGGTCGCGGCATAGTGACGGCTCTTAATCGTCTCTGGTTGCTGATGAAGATTAAGCTGCAATACGCCATCACCAATAAAAAACAGGCCGATATCGTCACTGAGCGCGCCCGTGGCCAGCGCGGCATCCAGCCCTTCGCGCCCTGCACTGCTGCCGTGCGGCGCACGGGTAAAAACAAATGCGACACGATTCATCAGAACTGCACCATGCGTTCACAGCTCAGCGCGGCTTCCGCCAGCGCACCCAACCCACTCAGGGTAAAACCCGGCTGCAGGTTACTGCCCGCCAACTGGAGCCGGTCCGCTTCCTGCGAATCGCTGACGCCGCGACGCAGCGCGGCCGCGACACAGATGTTCAATGCCACACCGTGCTCCTGATGCAAGGCCTGCCACGCACGTACAAGGTCAAATTCATCACTGGCAGGCGCGGTGAGCTGATTAGCATTCAGCACCCCTTCGCGATAGAAGAACACGCTGTCGAGTTGATGGCCCGCCGTCAGCAGTGCACGGGCGAACAGGTATGCACTGGTCGCCTGTTGCGTCCCATAAGCCGGGCCGGTCACCATCAGGGTGTAGCGCATTACCGATCCTGTCCCACAAAGTCGCCATTTTTAAACTGGCGGATGTAGAGATAGACAGTGTGTTTCGAAATGTTCAGCCGATCCGCAACCTGGTTGATGGCATCTTTGATGTCGAAGATCCCCTTCTCATACAGGTTCAGCACAATCTGACGATTCTTGGCGTTGTTCGATACATTGCGGTCAGCACTCACCTCTTCAATGGTGAACTCCAGCGTCTGCATCACCAGATCATCAACCGAACTGGCGAAGTTGACATTGGAGTCAACCTGCTGCATCTCGGGTGGCATAAAGGTCGACATGATTTGTGAAAACGGCACATCAAGGTTCATGTTGATGCAGAGCAGGCCAATGACCCGTTGCTGACGGTTGCGAATCGCAATGGTGACAGACTTCATCAGCACGCCGCTTTTGGCGCGCGTAAAATAGGCACGGGAGACATTGCTGTCCGCGCCATGCATGTCGTGCAGCATACGCAGGGCTAAATCAGTGATAGGCGAACCGACTTTACGACCGGTGTGTTCTCCATTGGCGATACGTACGGCCGAACACTTAAGATCTTCAAGCGAATGCAGGACAATTTCACAATGCGAGCCGATCAGCATCGCCAGGCCATCCACGACAGCCTCGTACGATTTCAGAATATCGTAATCGGATTGTTCGAACGGGCGCTGCTCCAGAAGATCGAAGTCGCTCAGTTCACCCGGATTGAATGGATTAGACATTGAAGAGTATCACCCTGAATGGCTGGAGCCTGTCACAGCGGCTTATGGGCAGACTCAATATTGGGATAATTAGGCAGGCATTAGTCTGGCAAATGTCGTCGGCTTATGCCAGAGGTTTGTCGTGAAGCTAAAATGAAACCGCCGCACGGAGGCGGCGGTCAGCAGATTACTGCGCTTTTTCTGCCGCAGCAGGCGCAGGCGCCTGTGCTTTTTCATCTGCTTTAGGCGCTGGTTTGATATCAAGCAGTTCAACATCAAATACCAGGGTGGAGTTAGCCGGGATGCCCGGAACGCCATTTTTGCCGTAAGCCAGATTTGGTGGGATCACCAGCTTGATCTTGCCGCCTTTCTTCACATGCTTCAGACCTTCGGTCCAGCCTGGGATAACACCATCCAGACGGAACGAGAGTGGCTCACCACGGGTATAAGAGTTGTCGAATTCAGTACCATCAATCAGCGTACCTTTGTAGTTCACCACTACGGTATCGCTGTCTTTAGGTTCGTCGCCGGTCCCTTCTTTCTCAACTTTATACAGCAGGCCGCTTTCGGTTTTCTTCACGCCGCTCTCTTTAGCAAATTTGGTCGCGAACGCTTCACCCTTTTCAGAGTTCTCTTTCGCATCTTTTTCCATTTTCGCTGAGGCTGCGCCTTTCACGCGGCCTTCAAAGGATTGCAGCGTCTGCTCAATCTCTTCATCAGACAGTTTGCTCTTACCACCAAATGCATCCTGAACACCAGCAATCAGCTGCTGCTTATCCAGTTTGATGCCCAGTTTTTCCTGCTCCTTCAGGGAGTTGTCCATGTAGCGACCCAGTGAAGCACCCAGTGCGTAGGCAGACTGCTGGTCTTCATCTTTGAAAGCAGCATTCTTAGGTGCCTGTGGCGCGGACTGTGGCGCAGCAGCGGGTGCAGCCTGTGGGGCCGCAGCGGTGTCTGCCGCCATTGCCAGCGGAGCATTCAGTGCAACAGCCATGGTGGTAGCTAACAATGTGACTTTAAACAGTGATTTCATCCATTCTCCAAAACCGAAGCGTCTAACCTCGGGAAACATTGCGGACTTCAGGGTCCACACTATAACTTTACGTGGCAGTGGCGAACACTCCCACAATGTAATTACCCGGTCTACCTCCGACCTTTATAACATCGGGAAGTTTCATCAGAGATGATGCCGCGCAGCCTTTTTTCAAGCGCAACGCTGGAGGTAGTGAAAAAAACAGGTGATTCCTGGCATTCAGGTCGTAGAATCACGCCCCGAGTCGCACCTTAACAGAGGAACAGGTCATGCAACAATCTGAGTGGGAACAGCGTCTGGAGACGTTAGAGAGTAAACTGGCCTTTCAGGAGATGACGATCGATCAGCTAAACAGCGCAGTGGTTCAGCATGAGCTTGAGATGAATAAAATGCGTGAACAGATGCGCATTTTGACTGACAAGCTCAAAGCGAATGCGCCCTCGATGGTCGCCTCACAGTCTGAAGAGACGCCACCCCCGCACTACTGATCGCGGGCCATCTGGCCCCGGTTCAGCCGGGCTGAACCAGAGTAACGACCAAAAGAAAGGCCACCCGGAGGTGGCCTTTAAAGGACTGTTGAGACTTAGTGGCTGCAACCGCAACCGCCAGTTCCGCAACCGCCTTTACCGTGATCATGGTCGTGGTCGTGATCATGGCCGTGATCGTGGTCATGATGATGGCCATCTGCACCGTGAACATGGCCATGAGCCAGTTCTTCTGGTGTGGCTTCACGGATAGCAACCACTTCAACGTTGAAGTTCAGGTTCTGACCCGCCAGCATGTGGTTACCATCAACCACGACGTGTTCATCTTCAACTTCAGTGATTTCTACTGGCACCGGACCCTGATCGGTCTCTGCCAGGAAACGCATGCCAACCTGCAGTTCATCAACACCCATGAACACGTCTTTAGGAACGCGCTGCACCAGGTTGTCGTCATACTGACCGTAAGCATCGTTTGCCGGGATATGCACGTCAAACTTGTCGCCGGCAATGTGGTTTTCCAGCGCATTTTCCAGACCAGAAATCAGGGAACCATGACCGTGCAGGTAGTCTAACGGTGCACTCACCGGTGACTCGTCAACTAACACGCCGTCTTCTGTACGTACCTGATAGGCCAGGCTTACCACCAGGTCTTTTGCTACTTTCATGATATCTCCTAACCGTTGAGAGCTGAGATCCCGTCTCATTGGTCTATTCTTGCGTGCAATAACACCAACCAGAAAGGTTCGGGGCTGAGTACAAGAGGGATTTCACATTCTCTTGCGACTTAAGCCTTAATGGCGGTAATTGTAACGGAATTCAATCCCGCTGTAAGTTCAAGCGTAAAAAAAGCTGCCCGATTCCGCTACTCAGGATGGAAAATGCCAATAACCTGTTCATTTGAGCGAACCTGATCGCGCGCCTGCTTATCCGCCTCGCGCATCTGATGACCACACTTCACGCACTCCACCACATCAACATTATTTTCACGCCACATCGCCAGCGTGTCCTTTTCCTGACAGTGCGGGCATGTCGCACCGGCAATAAAACGTTTACGCATTAGCTTCTGCCTGTTTTAAGAGATTATTGGTCATCGTCCCAGCCGTCGAACTGCCGCTTCTCGTGCTGCATTTCGCGCTGGAAGATATCTTCCAGTTCACGCCGTGCTTCACGGACTCGTGAAGCCTGCGCCGCACTTTCAGAGAGATTAGGCATCAGCTCACGCAACATCCGCATATCAAGCCGGCGGAAATGTTGCTGGGCGCGGTGCGCCTGATGCGGATGCATCCCCAGCGTCATCAATGTTTTACGTCCCAGCTCCAGCGCACTGGAGAAGGTCTCACGCGAGAACTGCGTGACGCCTGCCTGTAACAGCTCATGGGCTTCGACGCGGCCACGGGCGCGCGCCTGAATCTGCAGCTGCGGAAAATGCTGCTGGCACAGATGCACGATCGTCATCACATCTTCAGGTTCATTGCAGGTGATGACAATTGACTGCGCGTTGGCTGCACCGGCTGCCCGAAGTAACTCCAGTTCGGTCGCATCGCCGTAATAGACCTTATAGCCATATTTCCGCATCAGACTTACCACACTGATGTCGCGCTCCAGCACGGTGATGCGTTTATTGTTCGCCATCAACAAGCGTCCCACCACCTGACCGAAGCGACCAAAGCCCACCACAATCACCTGTGGCTGATCATCTTCAACAAAGTGTTTTTCTGCATCTTCATCCGTCTCGTTGAAGCGGCGTGCCAGCAGACGATCGACTCCCTTCATCAGCAGCGGCGTGGTCATCATCGACAGCGTCACCGTCACCAGCAGCATCGGCAGTTGCTCGCCTGAGAAGAGCTTTGCCGAGGATGCCGCTGAAAATAGCACAAAGGCGAACTCACCACCCTGACTCAGCACACCCGCGAACTGCTGTCGCTCTGAACTGCGCAGGCCATAAATACGCGCCAGCACATAGAGCACCCCTGTTTTCACCGCCACCAGCGTCACCACACCCAGCAGGATGGTCACAATATGGGTATAGAGCACACCGAGATTGAGCGCCATGCCTACCGAAATAAAGAACAGGCCCAGCAGTAAACCTTTGAACGGGTCGATAGCCACTTCCAGCTCATGGCGGTATTCGCTCTCCGCCAGCAGGATCCCGGCAATAAACGTACCCAGCGCCATCGACAGGCCCAGCGCATCCATAAACAGCGCGGAACCCAGCACCAGCAGCAGCGACGCCGCGGTAAAGACCTCGCGCACGCCCGATGCGGCGATGTAACGGAAGATTGGTCGCAGCAGATAGCGTCCGCCTACCAGCATGCCGGCAAACGCCAGCACTTTCATGCCAACCTTCATCCAGTCGATATGGCCGCTGTCGGTCCCGGCCAGCAGCGGGATCAGCGCCAGGGCAGGAATAACCGCGATATCCTGGAACAGCAGCACCGAAAAGCCCAGCTGACCCGCTTCGCTGCGGTTCATGCCTTTATCCATCATCAGCTGCAGCGCCATGGCGGTCGAGGACATCGCCAGGCCAATCCCACCGATGATCGCCGCCTGCCAGCTAAAATGGGTCAGCCACAATAAGCCGCCGAGAATGGCTGCGGAGAAGATGACCTGCGCCGCGCCGACCCCAAAAATGGAGCGGCGCAGCGCCCACAGCTTTGCCGGGTTCAGCTCCAGCCCGATAATAAACATCAGGAAAACCACGCCGAGCTCAGAGAAGTGAAGAATCTCGTCGACGTCGCTGATAAAACCTAATCCCCACGGGCCGATGGCGATACCCGCCACCAGATAACCCAGAACTGCACCAATACCGAGGCGAGCCGCCACCGGTACAATCAAGACCGCCGCGACCAGATAAATCACCCCCGCGGTCAGCAGCGTTTGCCCTTCCATCTATACCCCTCCATTCAGCAGCGGTGCCGCGAGCCAGTCACCATAAGCGCGGGCGTAATTTTTCAATAATTCAGGACTCTGACGACGTGCCATGTAAACAATCATCGGCGGCATCCAGTGCATACGGCACATCCGGGCGGTCAGCTCAAAAGGCCGCATAATGTCATTGAGCGAATAGCGGTTCAGACCCTGCTGCTTAAAGGCACTTTCCGGTTCGCCGGTCGTCACCACGCTGCGCCAGTATTTACCTTCAAGTGCATTGCCATCCACGCCATTGGCGAAGCCGCGGGACAGAACCCGATCCAGCCACTCTTTCAGCAATGCCGGACAGCTGTAGGTATAGAGCGGATGCTGAAAAATGATCACGTCATGTTCGCGCAGTAACTGTTGTTCATGATGAATATCGATAAAAAAATCCGGATAGGCCGCGTACAGATCGTGCACGGTGACGTGTTCCAGTGCCTGAGCCGGCTGTAACAAAATCCGATTCGCGATCGAATCCTGTGATTCCGGATGAGCATAAAGCAGCAAAACCCTGGGTGGCTGCGACATCCTTTCCCTCCAAAGCGTCGTCATTGGTGCGGTTTTCAGCTACCATGCACGACGCAGCAAAATCTCATTATGTTGCCAGTAAATTAACATATTCTGACGATACGGCGCTTACATGATTGTCTTCTCAGCCTTACAAATTCGCCGCGGCATCCGCGTCCTGCTCGACAATGCCACCGCCACCATTAATCCCGGTCAGAAGGTCGGGCTGGTGGGTAAAAACGGCTGTGGGAAATCCACGCTGCTGTCGCTGTTAAAAGGTGAAATCACCAGCGATGCCGGCACCGTCACGTTCCCCGCTCACTGGGCGCTGGCCTGGGTGAATCAGGAAACGCCAGCGCTGGATAAAGCCGCGCTGGAGTACGTGATTGATGGCGATCGCCAGTTTCGTCAGCTTGAAGCCGAGCTGGCGGACGCCAATCTGCGTGACGATGGCAATGCCATTGCGCTGCTGCATGGCCAGCTGGACGCGGTGCAGGCGTGGAGCATTCATGCGCGCGCCTCAAGCCTGTTGCACGGCCTGGGCTTCAGTCAGGAGCAGTTGCAACGGCCGGTCAGCGACTTTTCTGGTGGCTGGCGCATGCGCCTCAATCTGGCACAGGCGTTGATTTGCCGTTCCGATCTGCTGTTGCTGGATGAACCGACCAACCACCTCGATCTCGATGCGGTGATCTGGCTGGAGCGCTGGCTGAAAAGTTATGAAGGCACACTGATCCTAATCTCGCACGATCGTGACTTCCTCGATCCGGTCATCGACAAAATTATTCATATCGAACAGGAGTCGATGTTCGAATATACCGGCAACTACAGCTCCTTTGAACGGCAGCGCGTCGCCAAGCTGGCTCAGCAGCAGGCGCTGTATGAGAGTCAGCAGGAGAAAGTCGCGCATTTGCACAGCTACATTGATCGCTTCCGCGCCCAGGCGACCAAGGCGAAGCAGGCACAGAGCCGCATCAAGATGCTGGAGCGCATGGAGATGATTGCGCCCGCCCATGTTGATAATCCATTCAGCTTCACCTTCCGCAAGCCGGAAAACCTGCCTAATCCACTGATGAAGATGGAGAAGGTCACCGCAGGTTATGGCGATCGCATCATTCTCGACGCGATCAAGCTCAACCTGGTGCCAGGCTCACGCATCGGCCTGCTGGGACGTAACGGAGCCGGTAAATCCACCCTGATTAAGCTGCTGGCAGGTGAGCTGGAGGCGATGCATGGCAAGATGGGGCTGGCGAAAGGGATCAAGCTTGGTTACTTCGCCCAGCATCAGCTGGAGTACCTGCGGGCCGATGAGTCACCGCTGCAGCATCTGTCGCGCATTGCGCCTGACGTGCTGGAACAGCAGCTGCGCGACTATCTGGGCGGCTTCGATTTCCGCGGCGACAAAGTCACGGAGAACACTGAGCGCTTCTCCGGCGGTGAGAAAGCGCGACTGGTGCTGGCGCTGATTGTCTGGCAACGCCCTAACCTGCTGTTGCTCGATGAACCAACCAACCACCTGGATCTTGATATGCGCCAGGCGCTGACCGAAGCGCTGATCGACTTCGAAGGTGCACTGGTGGTGGTCTCGCATGACCGTCACCTGCTGCGCGCGACCACGGACGATCTCTATCTGGTGCATGATGGCAAAGTGGATGTGTTTGAGGGCGACCTCGAAGATTATCAGCAGTGGCTGAGCGATCTGCAGAAACAGCAGGCGCAACAGGATGCCGCGCCGAAACTGGATAACGGTAACAGCGCCCAGGCGCGTAAAGATCAAAAGCGACGTGATGCCGAACTGCGCACCCAGACCCAGCCGCTGCGCAAAGAGATAGAGAAGCTGGAAAAGCAGATGAGCAAATGGCAGAGCCAGCTGGCCGATGCCGAAGCGCAGCTCGCAGACAGTGCGATTTATGATCAGAGCCGAAAAGCGGACCTGACCACTGCACTCAAGCGGCAGGCGGAAAGTAAATCTGCGCTGGAAGAGGTTGAGATGGCGTGGCTGGAAGCACAGGAACAGCTCGAACAGATTATGGCCTCATAAAAAATCTCCCCGCTTGCGGGGAGATGCTTTTTAACGGGGTTTGTCGCCCAGTACCGTTGCCCGCTGCATGATCCGACGGGCCGGATAATAGTCGGCATTGGCATAATGCTGCGTGACCCGATTATCCCAGATAGCCAGATCGTCTGGCTGCCAGCGCCAGCGCACCTGAAACTCCGGTTTGGTGGCGTGCGCAAACAGGAAGCCCAGCACCGCATCACTCTCCTTCTCGCTTAAATCCAGGATCCGCGTGGTAAAGCCTTCATTCACAAACAGCGCTTTTTTGCCGCTGACCGGATGCGTGCGGATTACCGGATGCTGCACGGGTGGATGTTTTGCCACCGCCTGCTGCCAGCGCAGATGTTCTTCCTCCGTTTTGCGGTACTTATACTCCTGGAATGATTTTTTAAAATCATGCTCGGCGCGGAGACCCTCCAGCAACTGCTTAAAAGGCACTGACAGCGCCTCGTAAGCGGCGATGCCACTGGTCCAAAGCGTGTCACCGCCCGCTTCCGGTAAGACTTTGGAGGCCAGCAGCGCGACAGCCGGCGGTGTTTCGATAAAGGTGACATCGGTGTGCCAGTTGTCATTATCCGGCGGATTATCCTGATGGGTATCGAGCACGATAATCTCTTCGACGCCCTCCGCATGGGGATAGACCGGATGGATATGCAGGTCGCCAAAACGGATCGCCAGTGCGCGATGCTGTTCCGGCGTTATTTTCTGGTCCCGCAGAAACAGCACCTGATGACGCAGCAAGCCATGATACAACTGCTCAAACTGCGCATCACTCAATGGCCGTGAGACATCCAGGTTTGAGACCTGCGCGCCTATGTAAGGGCCAAGCGGGGTAAAACTCAGACGTTCATTCATGATTGTTCTCCACTCCAGGGCGTCAGACGGCGCTGCAACGCACGAAGCCCGAGTTCTAAGCTAAAAGCGATAAAAGCGATCACGGCGATACCCGCCAGCACCACATCGGTGGCGAGGAATTCTCCCGCTGACTGCACCATAAAACCGAGGCCACGCGTGGCGGCAATCAGCTCCGCCGCCACCAGCGTTGACCAGCCCACCCCGAGCCCAATGCGCAGGCCGGTCAGAATCTCCGGCAGCGCGCCCGGCAGAATCACCCAGCGCAGCAGCTGCCAGCGGTTAGCTCCCAGCGAGCGCGCCGCACGAATCCGTACCTGCTGGGTGTTACGCACCCCGGCCAGCGTGGAGAGCGTCACCGGCGCGAAGATGGCCAGGCTGATCAGCAGGATTTTCGACGTCTCACCAATGCCAAACCAGATCACCATCAGCGGCAGATAGGCAAGTGGCGGAATCGGGCGATAAAGCTCAATAAGCGGATCAAGCAGACCGCGAGCTACCGGGCTGAGGCCCATCATAATCCCCACCGGAATGCCGCTGACGGCCGCCGCGGTCAGCGCAATCAGCATCCGCGTCAGGCTGGCGGCCAGATGCTGCCACAGCGTGGCATCCATAAAGCCCTGGGCGCTGGCAATCAGCAGCAGCTTGCTGAACACCTGCTGTGGCGACGGCAGGAACAGCGGAGCAATCAGGCCCAGCGCGGTCACGCCCCACCAGAGCAGCAACAGCAGAGAGAGACTCAGCATGCTCAGCGTGAACGTGGTTGAAAATGGCCAGCGCAAACGACGGCGCACCGGCAGAGACTTGTCGTGGATTAACGCGCTCATGCAAACGCCTCCCGCTGGTCAAATACGCGGCTCAGCACATATTCGCGCTGGGCGATAAACTGCGGATCGGATTTTATGCTGCGGCACGACTCACCTGCGGCAAAGCGCTGACCAAAGCCGGGCCGCAAGCGTTCCACGATGCGGCCGGGTCCTGGCGACAGCAGAATCAGTTCGCTGGCCAGGAAAATAGCCTCTTCTATATCGTGCGTAATCAGCAGGATCTGTTTACCGCTGTCGCGCCACAGCGTCAGCAGCAGGGTCTGCATCTGCTCGCGGGTAAAGGCATCCAGTGCGCCAAATGGCTCGTCAAGCAGCAGCAGTTGCGGATCGGTCGCCAGCGCGCGTGCAATGCCGACCCGCTGCCGCTGACCGCCTGACAACTGCCAGATGGCGCGCTTCTCCGCCCCTTCCAGCCCCACCTGCCTGATGAGCTTCCGTGCGATGGCCTCGCGCGCCGGACGCGACATCCCCGCCAGCTGCAGACCAAAGGCAACGTTATCCAGCACGTTACGCCATGGCAGTAAGCCTTCATGCTGAAACACCACGCCGCGCTCCGCACCAGGCCCCGTCACTGGCTGGTTATCCAGCGTGATGCTGCCCGACTCCACCGGCAGAAATCCGGCAACCAGATTGAGCAGCGTGGTTTTGCCGCAGCCGGAGGGGCCGAGCACCACCAGCAGTTCATGGCTATCCAGCTGCAGATTGATATCCTGCAACACCGGTTGTCCGGCATAACGGGCATGAAGATGAGCGATACGCAGCATCGTGCCTCCTTAGGGTTTAACTAATGGTGCGACGAAACGGGAGGTCACATAGCTGCTGTAGTCGTTATCCGCCTGCGGCACCCGGCCCTGTGCTTTCAGAAACTGCGCAGTATCGACGATCGCTTTATTGACCGGTTTGCCCAGCTGCTCAACCTGCTGCTGCGCCGTGAGGTAGGTATTGCCCTTCACCAGATCCGGCACCTGCGCTTCCGGCACACCGCTAAGGCGGGAGAGTTTGCTGAGATTATCGGGCTGCTTCAGCCAGCTATCGGGGCTGTTAAGATAGGCCTGCTGCGCATCAAGCGCGCTGCGGGCAAATGCGGTCACGATCTCCGGATGCTGCTCAGCGAAATCTTTGCGGACCACCCAGACATCCAGCGTCGGCGATCCCCAGCTCCCCACTGCCGCCGAGTCGGTCAGCACTTTGCCCTGTTTTTCCAGTTCATTCACCGCAGGCGCCCAGACGTAAGCGCCATCAATGTCGCCACGCTGCCACGCCGCGATAATCGCAGGCGGCTGCAGATTAACCAGCTGTACCTGCGACGGCTTGATGCCCCAGTGTTTCAGTGCAGCAAGCAGGCTGTAGTGAGTGGTAGAGATGAACGGCACCGCGATGCGCTTGCCGATGAGATCGTTGGGAGTGATGATGTTCTTCTTTACCACCAGCGCTTCAGAGTTGCCCAGCTGTGAGGCAAGCAGAAACGCTTCGATTGGCAGCTTTTGCGCCGCTGCGACCGCTAACGGACTGGAGCCGATATTGCCAATCTGGACGTCGCCGGACGCCAGCGCGCGCAATACGCCTGCACCGCTGTCAAACTTACGCCAGTCGACGCTGGCCCCGCTCTCTTTGGCAAAACTGCCATCAGCCTGTGCCACTTTCGCCGGTTCGGCAGAGGTCTGGTACGCAACGGTGACATTGACTGCATCAGCCCGAAACGCCAGCAGCGCCATCGCTGCGGCTAAGAAAGTTAAACGTGTTGCTGCCATGATCACTACCCCACCGGTTTTATCGTGGAGGCAGTGTCTCTGCACGCAATAGTTTCATAAAGGAATTAAAAATTATCCCTAATAGAAATAAGTTCTTAGATTACTATCTGCAAAACTAAGCTGAAAATCGCAAATGCTGAAAATAGCTAAAGTAAGCAAAAATGTCAGGCGCTCACATTGTGCCTGTGTTATTGATATGCGTTCCCAATTATTGCCTGTTAAGGTCTTTAAATCCGATGTCGATCGAGAAAGTCGCTCAGCTGGCTGGCGTTTCCAAAGCCACGGTATCGCGGGTTCTCAACGCGCATCCCGGCGTAAAGCCCGATACGCGTGAGAAAGTTCTGGCGGCAATCTCTGCCTGCGACTATCAGCCCAACTTACTGGCACGTCAGCTGCGGACGGCACAAAGCCACATGCTGCTGGTGCTGATCTCGGATATTACCAACCCCTTCTGTTCGCGCGTGGTTCAGGGCATTGAAGCCGAAGCAGAACTGCACGGCTATCACATTCTGCTTTGCAACTCCGCCTCGCAGCTTCAGCGTGAAGCCGCCTATCTTTCGCTGCTGACCGGAAAAGTGGTGGATGGTGTAATAACGATGGATGCCGCATCAGGGTTGCAGGATTTGCAGGCGCTGATCGCCGGGGCGCCCTGGGTGCAATGCTGTGAATTTGATCCGGATATTCCCGCCTCCTCGGTCAGCATTGATCACCTTGAAGCCGCGCGTGACACCATCCATTACCTCGCGGGTAAAGGGCGGAAACGCATTGGGCTGGTCAATGGCGACATGCGTTACCTCTACTCGCATCATCGTGAAAAGGGCTACCGCCAGGCCATTGAGGAGCTGGGCTATGCGTGGTCCGCCGTCTCCTATACCTATGAAATCTCCCCAGAGGCAGGCATTCAGGCGATGAAGGAATTAATGGCATTGCCGGAACCGCCGGATGCGGTGTTTGCGGTTTCAGATGTGCTGGCGATGGGCGTGGTGCATGCGGCGCTGGAAGCGGGTCTGCGCGTGCCGGAAGATCTGGCGGTGGTGGGGTTTGACGGAGTGCCCTTTACCCGCAGCCTGAATCCGCCACTGACTACCATTGAACAGCCGATGAATCAGCTGGGCGCACGCAGCGTACAGCTGCTGCTGCAGAAGATCCGCAACCCGAACGCGCCGGTGATGCGTGAGGTGCTGCCCTGGACGCGCGTTGAACGCGCATCCAGCTGACTCAGTGCCAGATTAATAGCACGCAGGCAGCGGTCAGCAGCCCCATGGCGAGGTTAAATATTCTCCAGGCGCGGCGACTGCGCAGAATGCGACCAATCATCGCGCCAAATCCCATCCAGATGACGCCCGACACCAGATTAACCAGAAACATACCGACGCTTATGGCCATCACGGAATGACGATACGCATCACCGGCCAGACTGAAGCTGGCGACCGCGCCCAGCGCCATCAGCCAGGCTTTGGGGTTGATCAGCTGTAGCAGCCCGCCCTGCCAGAACGGCATTGGCGCATCCGGTGCCTGGTCAGTTTCCAGCTTTGCATAGCTGGCGGTGGCTATCTTCCACGCCAGCCAGAGCAGATAGAGGCTACCGGCGATTTTCAGCATCAGATGCAGCGAGGGATAGAGCAGGATCAAACCGCCTACGCCAAAGGCCACCATCAGCAGCATCACCTGCATGCCGATCATGATGCCGATCATCAGCGGAATCGTGCGCAGAAAGCCAAAATTAGCGCCCGAGGCGGTGAGTAACATATTATTGGGGCCTGGCGTAATGGCCGCGACCCACAGAAATCCCAACATTGATAAGAAAAGACTCAGTTCCATGGCAATCGGGTACTCCTTACCCTGCAATAAAAAACTTATCGAAGCTAACAGTGTGATATGGAACAGACAAGCTTTTACCACATGAAATTTACCGGCCCGGAAAACGAGCAGTTCAGACCACCTGACACGCTGCGTAACGCGCATCTGCAGACGATGCTGCCGCGCCTGTTACGTCGCCGTATCACCTTCGCTCCTCACTGGCAGCGTCTCGATCTGCCCGATGGCGATTTCGTCGATCTCGCCTGGAGCGAAGATCCGCAGCTGGCGCAGCATAAACCGCGCGTGGTGCTGTTTCATGGACTGGAGGGCAGCTTTCAGAGTCCCTATATTCATGGCCTGATGGCGATCTGCCGCGCACGCGGCTGGCTGGCAGTAGTGATGCATTTTCGCGGCTGCAGCGGCGAACCTAACCGGCTGAACCGCATCTATCACTCCGGCGAAACTGAAGATGCCCGCTTCTTCCTGCGCTGGCTGCGCACCCGCTGGGGTCATGTGCCTACCGCCGCCGTGGGTTTCTCGCTGGGCGGCAACATGCTGGGCTGCCTGCTCGGCCAGCAGGGTGCCGCAGCGGAGGTAGATGCCGCCGTGATTGTCTCCGCCCCGCTGCTGCTGGAACCGTGCAGCGTGAAACTGGAACGCGGCTTCTCGCGCTTCTATCAGTACTACCTGCTGGCGCAGCTCAAGAAAAATGCCCGCCGCAAACTGCATGCCTGGCCGGACACCCTGCCGGTTAATCTGGCACAGCTCAAAGCGATGCGGCGACTGCGCGATTTTGATGATGCGATTACAGCCCGCGCCCACGGTTTTGTCGATGCAGCAGATTACTATCATCGTGCCAGCGCCATGCCCTGGCTGAAACACACAGAGAAACCGCTGCTGATTATCCACGCCAAAGACGATCCCTTTATGAGTGATGAGGTGATCCCGCACAGCAGCCAATTATCTGCCACTATTACTTATCAACTGACACCCCACGGCGGCCACGTCGGTTTTGTCGGCGGAACGCTACGCCAGCCTGAAATGTGGCTGGAACAGCGCATCCCGCAGTGGATCGCCCCTTTTCTGGATAACTGATCTTGTGATTATTCCCTGGCAACAGGTCTCACCTGAGACCCTTGAAAATCTGATTGAAACCTTTGTGCTGCGTGAAGGCACAGACTACGGCGAGCAGGAACGCAGCCTGCTGGACAAGGTAGCTGATGTGCGACGCCAGCTGGAAACCGGTGAAGTGGTGCTGGTGTGGTCGGAACTGCATGAATCGGTCAATATCATGCCGCGCAAAGAATTTCGTGGCTGATGCACCCGGCATCATTTCATGATAACAATGCTCATCGCCCGATCTCACAGGGAGCTTTTCTATGTCTGCACGTCATCCCATTATCGCGGTGACCGGTTCCAGCGGTGCAGGAACCACCACCACCAGCCTCGCGTTTCGTAAAATCTTTCAGCAGCTCGATCTTCATGCTGCTGAGCTTGAAGGCGACAGCTTTCACCGCTTTACCCGCCCTGAAATGGATATGGCGATTCGTAAGGCGCGCGATTTAGGACGTCACGTCAGCTACTTTGGCCCGGAAGCCAATGACTTTGGTCTGCTGGAGCAGAGCTTTAAAGAGTATGGTCAAAGCGGACAGGGCCAGTCGCGTAAATATCTGCACACCTACGATGAAGCCGTACCGTGGAATCAGGTGCCCGGCACCTTTACGCCCTGGCAGCCGCTGCCGCAGAACACTGACATTCTGTTCTATGAAGGACTGCACGGCGGCGTGGTGACGGCGCAGCATAACGTGGCGGAACAGGTTGATTTGCTGGTGGGCGTTGTGCCCATTGTTAACCTGGAGTGGATTCAGAAGCTGGTGCGCGACACCGGCGAGCGCGGTCATTCACGCGAAGCAGTGATGGATTCCGTGGTGCGTTCGATGGAAGATTACATCAATTTCATCACGCCACAGTTCTCGCGCACCCACATCAACTTTCAGCGCGTCCCGACCGTCGACACCTCAAACCCGTTCGCTGCCCGCGCCATTCCGTCACTGGATGAGAGCTTTGTGGTGATTCATTTCCAGGCGCTGGAAGATATCGACTTCCCCTACCTGCTGGCGATGCTGCAGGGTTCGTTTATCTCGCACATCAATACGCTGGTCGTGCCCGGCGGCAAAATGGGTCTGGCGATGGAGCTGATCATGGGTCCGCTGGTGAAGCGGCTGATGGAAGGTAAGCGGATAGAGTAAGAGGTCAGCAAAAAAAACGCAGAGAGCAGAGGCCTTTCGCAAAGAGGTAAAACTGGCATTTCTGCGGGGAAAGGCTTACTGCTGAGCTGGCTTCAGGGAGCATACACCTTTCGCAAAGACGCAAAACCGCCATCCCTGGCAGGCTCAGCGCGGGCCATCCCTGGCCCGCTATGCTTTGCTACAGGCATATGCTCCCTTCGCTTCACGTCCGGCAGCCACATCCGTTTTCAGAAAGGTCGCCACTGAAAAAACCTGGTGACAAAGAATCTGACAGCAACACCTAAGCTCAACACGCCGGGAACCGGGTCAGAAGAGGAAAGCGTCCCGCGACTGGGACAAAAACGCCGGGAGCGTTTTTGAACAACGCAAAGCGTTGGCCCGGTATGGGCGCACCTCAGGGATGAGGTGCGTAATAGCGCGGGCACAGTCTTAAAGCGGACTCTCTATGCAGGAACGGCCCGACACCAGACCGACTCCGAATTGGCCCGCGACTTTAAAATGCCCTTCAGCCTGTTACAGCTCAATCACTTCATAGCTATGCGTAATCGTCACGCCTTTACCCAGCATGATGGCCACCGAACAATATTTTTCAGCAGAAAGATCCACCGCGCGTGAGACCGCTTTATCCTGGAGCGCTTTACCACTCACGATAAAATGCAGGTTGATGTGCGTAAAGATTCGCGGCGCCTCTTCACGACGTTCTGAGATCAGTTTTACTTCACAATCAGCCACATCGTTACGGCCTTTTTGCAGAATTGATACCACGTCAATCGCGCTGCATCCGCCGGCCGCCATCAGCACCATCTCCATTGGGCTGGGCGCTTTATCGCCCGAATTTCCATCCATCAGTATCTGATGGCCGGATGAGGATTCTCCGAGGAATGTCAGTCCTTCTACCCACTTCACTCTTGCCTGCATGATTTTTGCTCCGGAATACGCTGTTTTGTCGCCAGAGTACGCTTTCGCCTGGTAAACAGCAATCCAGAGAAATCCGCCTGTAGCTGAAGCGAGACAACACAAGACAGTCGGCAAAAGCTGTGCTACAAACAGTGCTGAAAATATTTTTCGTCACCCGATGGCGAAGCCGGGAAGAATGATGCGCACTGCGCCTGATGCGGCCCGAATAATTTCCTGAAAGGGAAACGCTTGAAGCTTTCACCGCCTGACAGGGAAAACTGCCCCCTGTATTTTGGGCACGATTACAACAGAGGATAATAGCGAATGGTTCTCGGCAAACCGCAAACAGACCCTACACTCGAATGGTTCCTGTCCCATTGCCATATTCACAAGTATCCATCCAAAAGTACGCTGATTCACCAAGGTGAAAAAGCAGAAACGCTTTACTACATCGTGAAAGGTTCCGTCGCGGTTCTGATTAAAGATGAAGAAGGCAAAGAGATGATTCTTTCCTACCTGAATCAGGGCGATTTCATTGGTGAGCTTGGCCTGTTCGAAGAAGGCCAGGAGCGCAGCGCCTGGGTACGTGCGAAAAGCGCGTGCGAAGTGGCGGAGATTTCTTACAAGAAATTCCGTCAGCTGATTCAGGTTAATCCCGACATCCTGATGCGACTCTCCTCGCAGATGGCGCGTCGCCTGCAGGTCACGTCTGAAAAAGTGGGTAACCTCGCTTTCCTCGACGTCACCGGACGCATTGCACAGACCCTGCTCAACCTGGCGAAGCAGCCAGATGCCATGACGCATCCCGACGGCATGCAAATTAAAATCACTCGTCAGGAAATTGGCCAGATTGTTGGTTGTTCACGCGAAACCGTGGGCCGTATTTTGAAGATGCTGGAAGATCAGAACCTGATCTCCGCACACGGCAAAACCATCGTCGTTTACGGCACCCGCTAATTCCTGTCACCCACGGCGTGATGGCAACATCACGCCGTTATTGTTTGTGTTGGGCCGATGTGGCGTCGAATTATTTACCATCCTGAAGTCAACTACGCCTTGCGGCAAACGCTGGTGCTTTGTCTGCCCGTCGCGCTGGGCTGGCTGGCTGGCGACCTGCAAAAAGGTCTGCTGTTCTCGTTAGTGCCTGCCTGCTGCAATATTGCCGGTCTGGATACCCCGCATAAACGCTTTTTCAAACGCCTGATTGTGGGTGGCAGCCTGTTTGCCCTCGGCAGCTTCCTGATTCAGTGGCTCACACTGCATGCCATTCCGCTACCGCTCATCCTGTTCGCCATGCCCCTGCTGCTCGGCGTGACGGGTGAGATCAGCCCGCTGCATGGTCGTCTGCTGCCCGGCACGCTTATCGCCGCCATTTTTACCCTGAGCCTCATTGGCCGCATGCCCATCTATGTTACCCCGCTGCTCTACATCGGCGGCACGCTCTGGTATGGGCTGTTTAACTGGTTCTGGTTCTGGCTGTGGAAAGAGCAGCCGATGCGCGAAAGCCTCAGCCTGATCTACCGCGAGCTGGCTAACTACTGCGACGCCAAATACACCCTGCTGACGCAGCTGACTGACCCGGAAAAGGCACTGCCGCCGCTGCTGGCGCGTCAGCAGAAAGTGGTTGATCTGATTAACACCTGCTATCAGCAGATGCACATGCTGTCGGCAAGCCGCGATCACAGCCATAAGCGGCTGACGCGCGCCTTTCAGGTGGCGCTGGATCTGCAGGAACACATCTCGGTCAGCCTGCATCGGCCGGAAGAGGTGCAGAAGCTGGTCGAACAGAGCCATGCCGAAGCGGTAATCCGCTGGAATGCCAAAACCATTTCGGCCCGGCTGCGGGTGCTGGCGGATAACATCCTTTATCACCAGCTACCCGATCGCTTTGCGATGGATAAACAGCTCGGCGCGCTGGAGAAGATCGCCCATCAGCATCCCGACAATCCGGTGGGTAACTTCTGTCTTTACCACTTCAACCGCATTGCGCGGGTGCTGCGCACGCAGAAACCGCTGTATCAGCGTGATCTGATGGCGGATCGTCAGCGCCGTCTGCCGCTGTTACCGGCGCTGCGCAGTTATCTCTCTTTTCGCTCGTCAGCGCTGCGCACCGCCGGACGCTTTGCGGTAATGCTGATGCTGGGCAGTGCACTGGCGCTGTTCTTCAACATCCCCAAACCTTACTGGATCCTGATGACCATCATGTTCGTCAGCCAGAACGGTTACAGCGCTACGCGTGTTCGCATCCAGCACCGTGCGCTGGGCACCTTTGCCGGTCTGGTGATTGCGGCCGCCACGTTGCGGCTGGCGGTACCGGAGTCGCTGGTGCTGCTGATCATGCTGGCAATAACCTTTATCAGCTATCGCTTTACGCGCCAGTTCTATGGCTGGTCAATGATTGGCTTTACGGTCACGGCGGTTTACTCGCTGCAATTGCTGTCGCTGAATGGCGCGCAGTTTCTGCTGCCGCGACTGATGGATACGCTGATGGGCTGTCTGATCGCCTTTGGCGGAATGCTGTGGCTGTGGCCGCAGTGGCAGAGTGGCTTACTGCGACAGAACGCCCATGATGCGCTGGAAGCCGATCAGGACGCACTGAGATTGTTGCTGGGTAACGAACAGTCACCTGAGAAACTGGCGTATCAGCGCGTGAAGGTGAATCAGGCGCACAATGCGCTGTTTAACTCGCTGAATCAGGCGATGCAGGAACCCGCGTTTAACTCCCGCTATCTGAGTGATATGCGGCTCTGGGTCACGCACAGTCAGTTTATTGTTGAGCACATTAATGCCATAACGATTCTGGCGCGGGAGCACACTATGCTGACCGACTCGCTGGCAGAACGCTATCTGCAATCCTGTGAAATCGCGCTACAGCGGTGTCAGCAGCGGCTGGAATATGATGGTGAAAGCTCACAGGTTAATCTGCTGGATGATCTTGAGAACATCAGTGAGGGACCTGTCACGGTGGTTGAACAGCATGTGCGACGTATTCTTGACCATCTGAGCGTGATGTACACCATCTCCTCACTGGCATGGAACCAGCGACCACAACATGGCCGCTGGCTGATCAGACGCTTACGTAAAAACTAGCCTAGCCGTTAAGCACCTTGCCGACGGCGGTGGCGAAGCGGCGCATGCCCTCTTCGATATCGGCCGGTTCGATAATCAGTGACGGCGCAAAACGCATCACGTCGGTGCCGGCAACCAGCACCATCACGCCCTCAGCGGCGGCGGCATTCAGTATGTCGCGTGACTTCCCGGCATGCTGAGGTTTAAGCGCGGCGCCAATCAGCAACCCCTTGCCGCGAATGTCACTGAACAAGTCATACTTCGCATCAATGGCCTGCAGCGCTGTGACAAAGTGCTCACGCCGCATATCGACACCCGCCAGCACGTCCGGCGTATTGATAATATCCAGCGCCGTTTCAGCGATGGCGCAGGCCAGCGGATTGCCGCCATACGTGGTCCCATGCACGCCTGGTGCCATGGTCGAGGCGATCTCGTTAGTGGTCAGCATGGCGCTGACCGGGAAACCGCCGCCCAGCGCTTTGGCTGAGGTCAGAATATCGGGCTGGACGCCATAATGCTCATAGGCGAACAGTTTGCCGCTGCGTCCCATGCCACTCTGCACTTCATCCAGCACCAGCAGCGCCTGATGCTGATCGCAAAGCTCGCGCAGTCCCTGCATAAATTCCTGCGTCGCGGGCACTACGCCGCCTTCGCCCTGAATCGGTTCAACCACGATGGCGCAGGTGTGGTCGTCGATTACCGCTTTCACTGCATCAAGGTCATTAAACGGCACGTGAACGATATCCGCCGGTTTCGGCCCGAACCCGTCGGAATATTTTGGCTGTCCGCCGACCGTAACGGTAAACAGCGTCCGGCCATGAAAGGCGTTATGGAAGGCGATGATTTTACTTTTAAACGGGCTGTGACGTTTGCAGGCGTAGTAGCGCGCCAGCTTAAACGCGGCTTCGTTGGCTTCGGCACCGGAGTTGGCAAAGAAGACGCGATCGGCAAAGGTCGCCTGGATTAACTTACTGGCAAGGCGCAGCGCCGGTTCGTTGGTGAAGACGTTGCTGGTGTGCCACAGCGTCTCGCCCTGGCTTTTCAGCGTCTCCACCAGCGCAGGATGGCAGTGTCCAAGTGCGGTGACGGCGATACCACCCGAGAAATCGATATACTCTTTGCCCTGCTGATCCCATACACGGCTGCCCTTGCCTTTTACCGGCACGAACTGCGCAGGTGCATAAACAGGCAAAATAACGTTATCGAACGTCTCCCGCGTGACCGCAATTTTTTCCGCTGCCATTGATGACCCCATTTAAATGATTATTGTGCAAACATGAAATAATAATCACAAAATATGCATAAAAAATCACTCAAAGGCAACTTATTGCTCAAGGAAATTGCGCAGCAGCAGATGTCCCTGCTCGCTGAGAATGCTCTCGGGATGGAACTGTACGCCTTCCAGCGCCAGAGTTTTGTGGCGGAATCCCATAATTTCGTCAGGCTCGCCGTCACGCATCGTCCAGGCCGTCACCTCGAACGCCTCGGGCAGAGTATCGCGCTGCACAATCAGCGAGTGATAGCGGGTCACGGTAAGGGGATTATTGAGATTGCGAAACACGCCCTGGCCGGTGTGCTGAATGGCAGAGGTTTTGCCGTGCATCACCTGACGCGCACGTACCACCTGCGCGCCATACGCCTGCGCAATCGCCTGATGGCCCAGGCAGACGCCCAGCACCGGCAGCTGTCCGGCGACGTGCCGGATTGCCGCCAGCGAGATGCCTGATTCCGACGGCGTGCAGGGGCCAGGCGAGATGACCAGATGGGTCAGTGGCAGCGCCGCCATCTGCTCCAGCGTGATGGCATCATTGCGCACCACCTGAACCTGCGCGCCCAGCTCGCAGAAATATTGATAGAGATTCCAGGTAAAGGAGTCGTAATTGTCGATAAGCAGCAGCATGACGTGTCCAGAATGATAAACCGCGCCGCTATTCTACGCGGTCAGGCCGCCTCACTCACCACTTTCGCAAAGACCTGCTCCAGCGGGACCAAATCTCCGGCTACACCGGCCTGATTCGCCGCTTTCCAGCTTTCAGCATCCGTCTCTTCCCAGTTCAGCAGATATCCGGCATGCAGTGCAAGCTGTTCAAAGAAAATCCGCTGCGCCCGACCATTTCCGTGGCGGAAAGGATGCAGCATATTGATTTCGCAATAGTAGTGAGCGAGGCGCTGAATAAATTCGTCACGCGGCAAATCAGCTAACCCCTTCTCTTCTTCCAGCGCGGCCATCAGGGCATTGCCTTCCTTTTCGATATATTCGAAATGACAGAACGGCGTCTCATCACGCCAGATATCAATGGTGCGCAGTTCCCCCGCCCAGCTGTAGACATCCTGGAACAGCGTGCGATGGATCTGGCGCAGGTAAGGCAGCCCGGGATTACGCGGGCCCAGCTCCAGCGTAGCGGCGCGTGCCGCACTAAAGCTCAGCTCTGCCTTGCGCAGCTGCGCAGCGTCATGAATATCGGGCAGGTTTTTCAGCACGTTGTCGTGCTGCCACAGGTAGGGATCCTGGCTGACGGCGGTATTAGAGTCCATATTGCCTCCTCAGTGACGCCAGACGTGCGGCTGCATCATCGCTGTTAACACTGGTTTCATTTGGCATGAAACCTTCCAGCCGACAGCTGGCCTGATAGCTGGCGCTACGTCGCTGTTGCCACAGGGTGACCTTCTGTTTTTCGGTGAGTTTGTTCGCCATGCCGCCTCCTGCTCAGGTTTTTGCCCTAAGTATAAGAGCAATTTCTGGCTTTGCCGGAGGCGACAGACGGTCGCCATCCGCAGATGGCGACGAAAAGCGTTAAGGCAGGACTTTAGCGGAGAGGATAACTACCGGTTTGGACGGAACATTCTGGTAAGGACCCACATCTTTGGTCGGAACCTGAGAAATTTTTTCAACCACATCCTGACCTTTCACAATCTTGCCAAATACGGCATAGCCAAAATCGCGCTGTCCGTGGTCGAGGAAGGCATTATCCGCGACGTTGAGGAAGAACTGGCTGGTCGCACTGTCTTTATCGGCGGTACGCGCCATAGAGATGGTGCCGCGCAGGTTACGCAGGCCATTGTCCGCTTCGTTTTTAATTGGCGCGTTGGTCTGCTTCTGCTGCATGTCTGTGGTGAAGCCCCCACCCTGCACCATAAAGCCCGGGATCACGCGGTGAAAAATGGTGTTGTTGTAAAAACCATTGTTGACGTAATCAACGAAGTTTTTCACAGAAACCGGCGCTTTTTGGTTATTCAGTTCGAGTTCAATATTGCCGGCGGAGGTGGTGAGCAGAACGTGGGTGTCACCTTTTGCGGCCAGCGCCTGGGCGGAAACGGAAGAGAGCGCTAACAGGGTGATGGCCGCTGTTAAAGTACGTTTAAACATGAAAGATTCCTTACCTGGGAGAGCGGGCACAAAAACGTGATTGATTGTAAAGAGACTCTATTCCATGAGCCAGCGTTTTACCTATATTTACGCTGTTGCAGCAAAAGGTCTGAGCAAACGTTAAACACCCGCAATTGCGTGATTAAAATCACACAATACATGAAATATGGATCTGTAGTTTCACTGCTTGTTTATTAAGATCACAGTTCCGTTTACACTTTCTGACACTTTTTGCCACCCGGTTCTCAACAGGTTCAGAACATGACAAACCGTAATCGTATTGGCCTCACCTGGATAAGCTTCTTCTCCTATGCACTGACCGGCGCGCTGGTGATCGTTACCGGCATGGTAATGGGCGATATCGCAAAAGATTTCCAGATCCCCATCTCCAGCATGAGTAATACCTTCACCTTCCTCAACAGCGGCATTTTAGCTGCGGTCTTCCTGAACGCCTGGCTGATGGTCATTGTGCCGCTGAAGCGCCAGCTTATTTTCGGCTTCGTCCTGATGGTGCTGGCGATAATCGGATTGATGACCAGCCGCGATCTCACTGTCTTCTCGCTCTGCATGTTTGTACTGGGTGTGGTGAGCGGCATTACCATGTCGATCGGCACCTTCCTGATTACCCACATGTATGAAGGTCGTCAGCGTGGTTCACGCCTGCTGTTCACCGACTCCTTCTTCAGCATGGCGGGCACACTGTTTCCGGTGCTGGCAGGGATTCTGCTGGCGCGTCAGTTGCCGTGGTACTGGGTCTACGTCTGCATCGGCTTTATCTACGTCGCCATCTTCATCATGACGCTGTTTGTTGAGTTCCCGGTGCTGCGTAAGCCTGAAAACAGCCCGACGGTTGAGAAAGAAAAATGGGGTGTGGGCGTGCTGCTGCTGGCAGTGGCGGCACTCTGCTACATTCTGGGCCAGCTCGGCTTTATCTCCTGGGTGCCGGAATATGCCACCAAAGTCATGGGCATGAACATCAATGACGCAGGACAACTGGTGGGCAGCTTCTGGACGGCGTATATGGTGGGTATGTGGGCCTTCAGCTTCCTGCTGCGTTTCTTCGATCTGCAACGCATTCTGATGGTGCTGGCAGGCCTGGCGACCGTGCTGATGTACTGGTTCGTCAGCAGCAGCGATGCTGGCATGCTGAAGTGGATCATCATGATTCTTGGTTTCAGCTCAAGTGCTATCTACACCACCATTATCACTCTGGGTTCACTACAGACCAAAGTGGCTTCACCGAAGCTGGTGAACTTCATCCTGACCTGCGGCACCGTCGGCACCATGCTGACCTTTGTGGTCACGGCACCTATCGTTGAGAAAAGTGGTGTGCATACCGCACTGGCGACGGCTAACGCGCTCTACGCCGTGGTGTTTGTAATGTGTGCCCTGCTCGGCTTTGTCAGCCGTCATCGTACTCACGGTCACGTCACGCATTAATCCTTCAGAGCGGCGAGTCATCGCCGCTCTGCTTTCTACCGCCGGAAGTCGATGCGCTCCCGTTCCCGCCAGTAAATCTCGCTTTCTGCGGGCTTTGTCTCTGCCACCACGACACCACGACGCAATGAATAGCGCACCGGCACCTGCCTTCTGACCGCATCAAAACCGCTTTCCGCTGGCAGAATGATCAGGCTGGCCTCGTTGCCGCTCTGAATGCCATAACCTGACAGCTGCATCGTCTTCGCGCTGTTATGCGTAATCAAATCCAGACCCGCATCAATCTGCTCATAGCCCATCAGCTGACAGACATGTAATCCCATATGCAACACCTGGAGCATATTGGCGGTGCCCAGCGGATACCAGGGATCAAACACATCGTCGTGGCCGAAGCAGACGTTAATCTCTGCCTCCAGCATCTCTTTTACGCGCGTTATCCCGCGCCGCTTAGGATAGGTGTCAAAGCGACCCTGCAGATGAATATTGACCAGCGGATTGGCAACAAAGTTAATGCCCGACAGTTTAAGCAGCCGGAACAGCCGTGAGGCGTACGCGCCATTGTAAGAGTGCATTGCGGTGGTATGACTGGCCGTCACACGTGCGCCGTTGCCATCGCGATGTGCCAGCGCCGCCACGGTTTCCACAAAACGCGACTGTTCATCATCAATCTCATCGCAGTGAACATCGATCAGCCGGTCGTAGCGGTTAGCCAGCGCAAAGGTTTTATGCAGCGACTCGACGCCATATTCGCGGGTGAATTCGTAGTGCGGAATGGCGCCGACCACATCCGCGCCCAGCCGTAACGCCTCCTCCAGCAATGCTTCGCCGTTGGGATAAGAGAGAATGCCCTCCTGAGGAAACGCGACAATCTGAAGGGTGATCCATGGGGCCATCTCCGCTTTCAGCTCCAGCATCGCTTTCAGCGCCGTCAGTGACGGATCGGACACGTCAACGTGAGTGCGGACAAACTGGATACCGTTGGCGATCTGCCACTTCAGCGTCTGCAACGCCCGCTGTTTAACATCTTCGTGGCTGAGCAGCGCCTTGCGTTCGGCCCAGCGCTCAATGCCTTCAAACAGCGTCCCGGACTGATTCCATGCCGGTTCACCCGCCGTCTGGGTGGTATCCAGATGAATATGAGGCTCAATAAAGGGCGCGCAGGCTATGCCGCCCTCACCGTCCAGTGATTGATCCGCGGGTGAAGGCTGCTGCGGCTGAGCTGAAATGCGGGCAATTTTTCCGTCGGCGATTTCGATTTGCCACAATCCTTCCCGCCAGGGTAAACGCACGTTATTGATCCACTTGGGTGACAACATGGCTGATTCCTTATCCGGTTAACCTGAGTGGTTAAAACTAGCACGATTCATACCACGCACGGCAATGCAGGATATTCAGCAGGTTAGCCTCACCAGATAAACTTAATTAAAATCAAAAACATACCTCTTAATAGGTATATAGGACCGTGGTTGATGTATATCAATAAGCGTCAGAAATGGCGCGCTATTGTAGCCGCAGATATCGCAAATTTGAGGCAAAAATGAGCAAGCACAATGTCGTCGTTATTGGTAACGGCATGGTCGGCCAGCCGGAGAGGTGACCAGTCCCAGCCTGATGATCATCGGCAGCGTGGTGAGTCTGCGTGAAAGCCTGCGCTGGTTTTAAATCCTGCAAATAAAAACGGCGGGCACAAAGCCCGCCGCGTTGTTTGTCTGCTCAGCCATTATGGCATCGCGACAAAGCCTACCGCCTGATAAACCTTCTTCAGCGTTTCCTGCGCCTGTGCGCGTGCTTTGGCCGCGCCATCACGCATTACCTGCTCCAGCAGGGCTTCATCGTTGCGGAAGCGATGATAACGCTCCTGAAGCTCAGAGAGCATGCCCGACACAGCATCGGCTACCGCGCCTTTCAGATGGCCATACATTTTGCCTTCGAACTCCTGCTCCAGCTCAGCAATGGGTTTACCGGTCACGCCTGACAGAATATCCAGCAGGTTAGACACGCCCGCTTTTTCTTTGATGTCGTAGCGCACCACTGGCGGCTCTTCAGAATCAGTAACGGCACGTTTGATCTTCTTCACGACCGCTTTCGGATCTTCCAGCAGGCCGATAACGTTATTGCGGTTATCGTCAGACTTGGACATTTTTTTGGTCGGTTCCAGCAGCGACATGACGCGCGCACCCGATTTCGGAATGAACGGCTCTGGCACTCTGAATATGTCGCCATAGATCGCATTGAAGCGATGTGCGATATCGCGGCTCAGCTCCAGATGCTGCTTCTGATCTTCACCCACCGGCACCTGATTGGTCTGATAAAGCAGAATGTCCGCCGCCATCAGCACCGGATAATCGAACAGACCAGCGTTGATGTTCTCTTCGTAGCGCGCTGATTTATCTTTGAACTGCGTCATGCGGCTCAGTTCACCGAAGTAGGCGTAGCAGTTCAGGATCCAGCTCAGCTGCGTGTGTTCTGGCACATGCGACTGAACAAAGATGGTGCTTTTTTCCGGGTCGATACCACAGGCCAGATAAAGCGCCAGCGTGTCCAGCGTCGCTTTGCGCAGTGCTGCAGGATCCTGACGCACGGTGATTGCGTGCAGATCAACGATGCAGTAAATGCAGTGAAAATCATCCTGCATCTGCACCCACTGACGCAGCGCTCCCATATAGTTGCCAATGGTCAGTTCGCCGGACGGCTGTGCGCCGCTGAAAACGATGGGTTTCATACTTAAGTCCTGATATTTACAGCCCCAGAGCGGGCAAAAGTTCGTCGAAAGAGTCGAGGGTTAAATCGGGCTGGCTGGTCACAATCGGCTCGCCATAATTATAACCAAAGGTCATACCCACATTCGGTACGCCTGCCGCCTGCGCCGCCTGAATATCATTGCGAGAGTCGCCAACAAACAGCAACTCATTCTGCAATACGCCGAAGGTGCCCAGCACCATAAAGATCGCTGCAGGGTGCGGTTTTTTAACCGGCACATCGTCGCCACCAATAATCAGCGAAAACGCATCGGCAATGCCCAGCGATTCCAGCAACGGTGCCACAAACGGCGTCGGCTTGTTCGTCACAATCGCCATCGACAATCCGGAAGCCTTTAATGCCTCCAGCGTCTGCTTTACCTGTGGAAACAGCGTGCTACCCGCCTCTACCGTATCGGCGTAGTGCCGGTCAAACAACGCCCGCGCATCACGCTGCTCTTCAGGCTGCGGTTCGCGACCCAGCGCGAAGGTCAGCGCGCGGGCCATCATGATATCGGCACCGTTGCCGATCCAGGTGGAGACCCGCTCAAGGCCCGCCTGCGGCAGGCGGAGATCGCTCAGCGTACGGTCGATCGCATCAGCAAGGCCTGGCGCGCTATCCACCAGCGTGCCATCGAGATCAAACGCCAGCGCACGAATCTCAGTGAAATGAGCCATTGGCTTTCTCCAGTTCATTGCGCATATCGTCGATCACTTTTTTATAGTCAGGATGACCGAAGATGGCAGAACCGGCGACAAACATGTCAGCACCGGCAGCCGCTATCTCGCGGATATTGTCGATCTTCACGCCGCCATCCACTTCAAGGCGAATGTTGTAACCGCTCTGATCGATACGTCTGCGCGCTTCACGCAGTTTATCCAGGGTGCCGGGAATAAATGACTGACCGCCAAAACCAGGGTTCACTGACATCAGCAGAATGATATCCAGCTTATCCATGACGTAATCCAGATAGCTAAGCGGGGTCGCCGGGTTAAACACCAGACCGGCTTTACAGCCATGCTCTTTAATCAATTGCAGGGTGCGGTCAACATGTTCGCTGGCTTCGGGATGAAAGGTGATGTAAGTGGCGCCGGCTTTGGCGAACTCAGGGATCAGCGCATCTACCGGCTTCACCATCAGATGCACATCGATGGGAGCGGTGATGCCATAGTCCCGCAGTGCTTTTAGCACCATCGGACCCATGGTCAGATTAGGGACGTAGTGGTTATCCATCACGTCGAAGTGCACCACGTCACCTCCGGCCGCCAGCGCTTTGGCTGTGTCTTCGCCCAGACGGGCAAAGTCCGCCGAAAGGATTGAAGGGGCCAGCAAATATTGTTTCATCCGATTCTCCCACTGTTGTGCGCCAGCCCGGAGGCTGGCGTGATGCGTTGGTCGCGGACGAAACAGACTAGCGATAAAGTGCCAGCAGTTCGTCGACCTTGGTGCGACCCGTTATGCTTCGGCTGATAGAACGCCGGGCTTTGACCACATGTAACACTGCATCCTGATACCACAAACGCGTCAGTGCAGTGTCGTGGTTAGAAATCAGAACCGGAATACGGTTCTCCGACGAAGCGAGCTGTGCCGCTAACGCCGCCAGATTCTCCTGCTCACGCAGACTGAAGCTGTTGGTGTGATAAGCCGTGAAATTAGCCGTTGCCGACAGCGGTGCATAAGGCGGATCGCAATAGACCACAGAGCCCTTGCCAGCATTGGTCAGCGTAACATCGTACGATTCACAGACAAACGTCGCTTTTTGCGCGCGCTCGGCAAACCATAACAGTTCTGCTTCCGGAAAGTAGGGTTTGCGATAGCGGCCAAACGGCACGTTGAACTCACCACGCAGGTTATAGCGACAGAGGCCGTTGTAACAGTGACGGTTCAGATAGAGGAACAGCAGCGCGCGCTGGTAGGCGTCGGTGCTGGTGTTGAATTCGGTGCGCCGCTGGTAATAACAGACCTCGTTGTTACCTTCCGGCGTAAACAGCAGCTGCGCGTCACGAATGAAATCCGCCGTGCGCGTTTTAACAATGTTGTAGAGATTAATCAGGTCACTGTTGATATCTGCAAGATGGTAGCGATCAAACTCCGTGTTCAGAAACACTGAACCTGCACCCACAAAGGGCTCGACCAGACAGTCGCCTTGCGGCAGGTGACGATGGATCTCTTCTACTAAGGGAAATTTTCCCCCTGCCCATTTCAGGAAAGCGCGATTTTTTTTCATGCTGTCGTGGTTATTACATCTTATTGTGAGGCTGTGGCTTTACCGACAGCAGATCTGCGCTTAAAACGGGGCCAGAACATGGCCCCACATCCGCTATTGGCTGGCTTCTTTCTTCACCTGGCTAACGGGTTTTACCCAGGGGTTTTTTGCACGTACTTCCGCAGGCAGCGACGCGACAGCGCGTTTGGCATCCGCCGGTGTGGCATAAGATCCACTCACCAGCACATACCACGGCTGACCGTTACGGGTGGTTTTGTAGACGTGATACCCGCTCAGATTCTGTTGTTTAGCCCAGGCATTCAGGCTTTCCGCTTTCGATGCACCGCTCAGCTGCAGCGTATAGCTGCCGCCTGGCACGGATTTGCTGGCTGAACTGCTGCCGGTGGACGCAGTGGCCGGAGCAGAACTGGCTGGGGAATGCGCTGGCGTGGTATGCGTTTTGCTGTCACGGGTTGCAGGTTTCGACGCCGTTTTATGCGATGAATCATGCGCCGGACGTGCAGAAGCATTGGATTTGTTGGGCGTCTGACGTGAAGGTGCGGCGACAGGATTGGCTGCCGTTCCTGCATTACCGCTGACCGTCGCGGGCGCCGTCGGCAGTGAACTGCCACCCTGCGTTCCCATCGCAGCGTTATCGACCTGCTGCTGCTGATTCGTCAGCGCGCTGTTCAGATCGCCTGGCAGCGTGACGCGCTGCTGATTTGCTGGCGCGTCAACCGGCGCGGCCTGGGTAGGCGTTGACGCCACAGGCGGCATGGAAACGTCACGCTGAGGAGCAGAGGCACCCTCACCGCTGGTCGATGCGTTATTTGCGTCAGCCGCTGGCGTGGTTTGACCTGACGGAGGAGTCTGCCCGGCTGACATGGAAGAGGAGCCGCCCAGATCGATATTCTTCTCGCTACCGGAACCGCCACTGGCGGCAGGAGTCGTGCCCGCAGTCGCTGGCTTTTTCTCATCCGGGCCATTCAGCGCTGAACCAATACCCAGTACCAGTAACAGCAGAACCAGAATCCCGACACCCATCATGATGCGCTGGCGCGACGCCGGTACTTTGGCTGCGGCAGACGGCTTACGCGGGCGCGAGGGACGGCGGTCGCTGGCGTCAGGTTTTAACTCGTCTTCCGGTTTAAACTCATCCATTTTGCCTCCTCCGTAAAGCGGCATTCCGCACTGCGCACCCTGCGCGCCGCGTCACCACTCAACTGCTTAATCTCAGGGTTGCTGACAATCATTAATCGCAGCCAGCACCATATCATGTGCCACGCCACCACGCACTTCAGAGCGACCAATCGACAGCGGGAGTATCAGCCGCAGTTCGCCCGCCAGAACTTTTTTATCGCGCATCATGTGCGGCAGATACATCTCCGCACTCATCGCCTGCGGCCCATGCACCGGTAAACCGGCACGGCGGAACAGCGCAATAATGCGGTCGGTCTCCTGCGCCTGGAACTGCCCCAGACGTTCAGCCGTTCGTGCTGCCATCACCATGCCTGCCGCAATGGCTTCACCATGCAGCCAGTTGCCATAGCCCATATGTGCTTCAATCGCATGACCAAAAGTATGGCCCAGATTAAGCAACGCCCGCTGACCGTTTTCACGCTCATCGGCCGAAACAACCTCGGCTTTCAGCTCACAGCAGCGACGAATGCAGTACGCCAGCGCCTGTTCATCCAGCGCCAGCAGAGCATCAAGATTCTGCTCCAGCCACTCAAAAAATGTCCCGTCGAGAATGATGCCGTACTTAATGACTTCCGCCAGACCCGACGCCAGTTCGCGCGCGGGCAGTGTCTTCAGACAGGCCGTATCAATCACCACCGACGCGGGTTGATAAAACGCGCCGATCATGTTTTTGCCCAGCGGATGGTTAACGGCCGTTTTACCGCCAACCGAAGAATCAACCTGCGACAGTAAGGTGGTCGGTACCTGAATAAAGCGTACGCCACGCTGATAACTGGCCGCAGCAAAACCGGTAAGATCGCCAATGACGCCACCGCCTAAGGCGATAAGCGTCGTATCACGACCGTGCGGCTTTTGCAGAAGTGCGGTAAAAACCTGATCCATTACGGCCAGCGTCTTGTATTGCTCGCCGTCGGGTAAGATCACCTGATCCACTTTTACACCAGCCGCCTTCAGCAGCGCTGTAAGCGGGTCAAGATAAAGCGGAGCCAGCGTCTGGTTTGTCACCACCATGGCGTTTTCGCCCGCGCGTAGCGGCCAAAAAGAAGCCGGATCGTTAAACAGTCCGGCGGCGATAGTGATGGGGTAACTGCGTTCCCCTAGTGAGACGGTGATCTTCTCCATGATGCTCGATACCTGTTAAAGAGCCTTCGAACGTTGGATCAACTTTTTTCCAACATGTGGATAATCTGATTCGCCACCACTTTCGCACTCTGATCATCTGTGCGAATGGTTACATCGGCGATCTCTTCGTAGAGCGGGTTACGTTCGCCAGCCAGCGCTTCGAGCACTTCACGCGGCGGTGAATCCACCTGCAGCAACGGACGTTTTTTGTCACGTTGGGTGCGCGCCAGTTGCTTCTCGATGGTGGTTTCAAGATAAACCACAACACCGCGAGCGGAGAGCCGATTACGCGTTTCCCGGGATTTGACGGAACCCCCGCCTGTCGCCAGGACGATGCCTTGCTTCTCGGTCAGTTCGTTGATGATTTTTTCTTCGCGATCGCGAAAGCCAGCTTCGCCTTCGACATCAAAAACCCAGCCCACATCCGCTCCGGTGCGTCGCTCAATTTCCTGATCGGAATCGAAGAACTCCATGTTGAGTTGCTGAGCCAACTGACGGCCAATAGTGCTTTTGCCGGCACCCATCGGCCCAACCAGAAAGATATTGCGTTTCTCTGCCATTTTGTCGGTATTACTAAGAATTCGTTAATGATACCCCGCGTTCAGCATTCGCTGGCGGGACAGGAACTGAGACCTCATGAGCGTTAGCAAGAGTCAGATGAAAAATTATCTCAACACTCAAGGCTGTTTGGCAACCGATTATATTGCCTTCAGCACATCCATTTCTGAATTGGCCTGTGTTCGCGAAACTGTAACGCGCCAGCGCTGCGTCTTTTACAACGCTGCTTACAGAGAAGTTTTCTGATCTGTTTGCCGGGATTTACCCAGCCTAGACGGTTACACCGTATTGAAAATCGCTAAACCTTGTAAGCTAATTCCTCTCCTGCGTCAACGCAGATGGCCTTAAGGGACGCATTTTCCGTTTTATCCAGCCGTAAGCGCTGCTTCCCTGACCAATCGTGGCGTAATGAAGATCACCAGCTCTCTTTTTTTGCGCTGCTCAGATTGCTGGCGAAATAACCCGCCAATCAGCGGCACATTTCCCAGTAGCGGCACCTTATTCTCGCCACGACTACGCTGCTGCTGAAAGATACCCCCTAACGCCAGTGTTTGCCCGTCACTGACCGTGACCTGAGTCTCAATTTCCTGTTTATCAATGGATAATATGTTGCTGTCACCGGTTCTGATGCTGCGACCCGGCATATTCTGGCTGATATGAATTTTCAGCTGGATGCGACCATTGCCAGAAAGGGTCGGTGTCACCTCCATGCCCAGCACCGCTTCTTTAAACTCAATACTGGTTGCCCCGCTGTTTCCTGCGGACACTTCGTAAGGAATCTCCGTGCCCTGTTTAATTGATGCGGTCTGCTGATGCGAGGTAAAGAGGCGCGGACTGGCGATGATTTCAATCTGGTTTTCCTGTTCCAGCGCGCTTAACTCCAGATCCAGAAGCTGGCCGCCTATACGCGCCAGCGCCATCCCCACGCTGATGCCGGGTGAACTCAACGCCAGCGGGATATCCAGACGGGGATGGTGCAGAATGTCAGTCACTGCGGCGTCACCCGCCTGCAATCCCCACTTCACCCCCAACTCCTGCAAATGCTCTTCGCTGATGGTAACGATATGCGCTGAGAGCTCAATCTGCTCCAGTGGCAGATCCAGCGCCCGTATCCAGCGTTCTGTCTCTTTTAAAGCCGCTGCGGTATCGCGCAGTAACAGCGCATTGGTCCGTTTATCGACTGTCACGCTGCCGCGCGCCGTCATCAGCGACTGCCGCTCACTCAGCAGACTGGCATGCACCTCGCTGGCGCTGGCATAACGCAATGTGACCGCGCGCTGCTGCAAAGGTACCTGCTGCAACTGCGCCTGCTGCTCAGCCGCACGAGCCTGCTGTTGCGCCTGTTGCCAGCTTTCCGGATAGACCAGCAGGACATTATCCTGTTCAATCAGCGTCAGCTTTGCCATGCGCGCCACCAGCTCCAGCGCCTGATGCCACGGCAGGTTATCCAGCCGCAGCGATAACGAACCTTCCACCTCTGGCGCAATCATCAGATTGATCTGCTGATAATCAGCCAGCGCCTGCAAAATACGCTCTACCGGTGCATTATCAAATGTCAGGCTGAGCGGTTCCTCATCAGCGGCGTAAACCGGCAGCAGGCAGCTGATGACCAGCAGCAGAGTGGCTATCCAAACCATACGAACGTCCTTTTAAATAGAATGTAGTCTGTTGTGCGGTGCAGCTGTTTTGCACCGCTAAGGTGATGCTGCGGCGGGTCATGTCAGTGAGTTGCCAGGGCGCTACAGGAAAAGGTTTGCCGATGCGGGCGATGACAATCTCTTTATGCGGACCAATCAGCCAGGCATGGAAATGCGCCTCCCGGCCAATAATCCCCTGCAGACGCCAGCCAGTGAGCGGTTCCACTGACGCTTCACACACTGAACCGGCAACCGGCCTGAACGGATCACGCGCCACCACACTGCTACAGCACAGCAGTAAAATCAGCAGGCTATGGCGCATCGTCAGATTCCAGCCAGAGTTGAGCGATCAGGAACTGCGGCTGCGCCAGCAGCAGGAAATGCACCGGAAACGGTGCGGAGGCATCGGCAAGCTCGGCAAAAAGCGACTGGAATGCCGGCCACTGCAGATGCAGCGTCAGCACGCGGGAGGGTGCATCCGGCTGCCACTCTTCCAGTTGGTTACGACGTGCCGCCAGAATCGCTTCCAGTGCCAGGCCTGATGTGCCAGATACAGACCGGGCACGCTGAATTTCCGCCAGTTGCACCTGCAACACCTCATTATCAGGATGCTGACGCCACTGCTGCTGGCGCTGCTGCAGGGTACGGGTCAACTGCAACAGCGCCACCTTTTCAGTTGTCAGCGCCTGCTGCTGTGGCCGCAGCCAGAGAATCCACGAGAGCAGGAGCAGGCAGAATGCGAGGGCGGCGAGCAAGCCGTAACGCGGAAGCGCGGCCATCTGCCACCACCGCTCCCACCACTCATTCATCAGCCACCGCCTGGACCGTTGCCCGCAGTGAAAAACGATAACTGCCATCGGCCTGCCGCTTTACACCGCCCTGCTTAACCTGATCCAGCAGGGCGACCGTAGTTAACTGCTGGCGGAATTGCCGGACCGAGGCCATATCCTGCGCCTGGCCCTCCAGAGTCAGATGATTGTCACGCTTCTCCAGACGGGTCAGCCAGGCGGAATCGGGCATCAACACGGGTAAATTGAGCCAGAACTGCTGCCAGGCAGCCAGTTGCACGGCCTGCTGACGCTGCTTTGCCTGCTGTTTTTGTACGACGGCGAGCCGGGCGAGTAACTGCTTTTGCTGCGCGAGTTGTTGTCCCAGAGCGTCCAGCGCCTGCTGCTGTAAACTGCGCGTCTGCGCCACCTGCTGACGCGCCTGATGGATCTGCCAGGTTTGTTGCACAACAACCAGAAACAACGTACCCAGCATCAGTAACAGCATCACCAGACTCTGCCGCTGCTGCTGTTGCCGACGGTGCTGCCGCCAGGGCAGCAGATTAACCGCCACCATTATTCATCTCCATCACGTAGCGCCAGCCCGGCCGCCAGCGCAAAGGCTCCCGGGTTTTCCGGCAAAGGAGGTTGCTTATAGCGAAAGAGATCAAAAGGGGAAAAGCGGGTGGCTTCGGCGGGCAGTACACCCGGCTCTGCGGCGCACCAGGCAACAAAACTGGCGTCGGGGAAAGCCTGCTGCCGCAGGGCCGCCAGTGTGGCGACTTCGCCGATGTCAGCCGCTGAGTGCGCATCGCTCCAGAGCCAGCGGTTATCCTGCTGCAGAACCAGTACCGCGCCGGATTTCAGTGCTGCCTGCCGGGCTAATCGCTTCAACGCATTAGTGGTCAGTTCAAACACCTGCGGCTTTAATCCTGACTGTAACAGTGGCGCTGCCCACTGATCGATAATCTCCAGCCGCGCGGCCGTGACGCAGAGTTGATCACGCTTTGCATCCGGCCGGTAATCCAGCGCCAGCGCAGTGGGCTCCAGAGGAAAGAGACGGCGCGCGGCCGCCTGCACGTAATGCCCCAGCGCGGGTTCGTTCAGCGCCTGCGCAGGCAGGGGAAGCTGGCGCTGTAACACCAGCCGGGCGGGCAGTGCGACACGCAGCGAATAACGACGCGGCAACCGCTGACGCCATGCCGTTAAGGCCGCCAGTAATTCAGGCGAAGATTGCAGCACGCCGTTTCTTAACGTATCTTGCGGCAGCCGCTGCTGCCACCAGTGGCGTAGCTGCCAGCCATCACGACGAGGCTGGAGGGCAAGGGCACAAATCTGCCTATTCTGAATATCCAGCCCAATTTGCCAGGTATGAAAAGCCATGCGCGCGATCTCCTTATCGTCCGGGAAAATGGACATATCAAAGCGTCTGGCTTGCCTTTATACTACCGCGCGGTTGTTTATAAACTGCTCAAACGACAACAGATGGGAAATTCCAGGTGAAGTTCGTAAAGTATTTATTAATCCTTACAGTGTGTTGCATCCTGTTGGGAGCTGGCTCGATTTATGGTTTATACAAATATATAGAGCCACAGCTGCCCGACGTGAACACGCTGAAAGATGTGCGTCTGCAAACCCCTATGCAGGTTTACAGCGCCGATGGCGACCTGATCGCCCAGTATGGCGAAATGCGCCGTATCCCTTTGACTCTGCAGCAAGTGCCACCTGTCATGGTGAAAGCGTTTATTGCGACCGAGGACAGCCGTTTTTATGAGCACCATGGTGTTGATCCGGTGGGTATTTTCCGTGCGGCCAGCATTGCACTGGTCTCCGGTCATGCTTCACAGGGTGCAAGTACCATCACTCAACAGCTGGCCCGTAACTTCTTCCTGAGTCCGGAACGCACCCTGATGCGTAAAATAAAGGAAGCGTTCCTGGCGATCCGCATTGAGCAGTTGCTGAATAAAGATGAAATCCTTGAGCTCTACCTGAATAAGATCTACCTGGGCTATCGCGCTTATGGCGTCGGTGCAGCCTCACAGGTCTATTTCGGTAAGCCCGTTGACCAGCTGTCGCTGAGTGAGATGGCGATGATTGCCGGTCTGCCGAAAGCGCCGTCTACCTTTAACCCGCTTTACTCGCCGAGCCGCGCCCTGTCGCGCCGCAACGTGGTACTGGCGCGTATGCTGGATCAGCATTACATCACGCAGCAGCAATATGACGAGGCCCGTAATACACCGCTGGTGGCGAAGTATCATGGCCCGGAAATCGCCTTCTCTGCCCCTTATCTCAGCGAGATGGTGCGTCAGGAGATGGTGAAACGCTACGGCAATAATGCCTACACCGACGGTTACAAGGTTTACACCACCGTGACTCGTCGTCTGCAGGAAGCCGCGCAGACCTCGGTGCGCAATAACGTCATGGCCTACGATATGCGTCATGGTTATCGCGGACCGACCAGCGTGCTGTGGAAAGTGGGTGAACCGGCCTGGGATCAGACGAAGATCGAGAAAGCGCTGAAGGTGCTGCCGGTTTATGGCCCGCTCCACCCGGCCGTCGTAACGGAAGCACGCAGCGATGAAGCGACCGTTATGATGCAGGATGGCAGCAATGTGTCGCTGTCATTAGCCGGTGTGCGCTGGGCGCGTGCTTATAAGTCTGACACCGTGCAGGGCCCGACGCCGAAAAGCGTGACGCAGGTCCTGCAGGCTGGCCAGCAGATTTGGGTGCGTAAAGTGGGTGACGACTGGTGGCTGGGTCAGGTGCCGGATGTGAACTCGGCACTGGTCTCACTGGATCCGAATGATGGTGCGGTGCGCGCGCTGGTAGGTGGTTTTGCCTTTAACCAGAGCATGTTTAACCGTGCGACCCAGGCACTGCGCCAGGTCGGCTCTAACATCAAGCCTTTCCTTTATACCGCCGCCATGGATCGCGGGTTGACGCTCGCCTCCATCCTGAACGATGTGCCGATTTCACGCTGGGATGCAGGTGCCGGTGCAGACTGGCGTCCGAAAAACTCACCGCCAACTTACGATGGTCCGATTCGTCTGCGTCAGGGATTAGGTCAGTCGAAAAACGTCGTGATGGTGCGTGCGATGCGTGCGATGGGCGTGGATTATGCCGCAGAGTATCTGCAGCGCTTTGGTTTCCCGGCGCAGAACATTGTTCACACCGAGTCGCTGGCACTGGGTGCGGCCTCATTCACCCCATTACAGGTGGTGCGTGGCTACTCCGTGATGGCGAATGGCGGCTTCCTGGTTGATCCTTACTTCATTACGAAGATTGAGAACGAACAGGGCGGCACCGTCTTTGAAGAGAAACCGAAGATCGCCTGTCCGCAGTGCAATCTGCCGGTGATCTATGGTGAGACCAAAAAAGCGCTGGCGCTGAATGAAGAGAGTGTTGAGAACGTTGCTGCCTCAAATAACAACCAGAATCAGGCAGTTCCTCAGCCTGAACTGGAGCAGGTTCCTGCTCAGGCTCAGCAGGGCGATCAGCAATATGCACCTCACGTGATCAATACGCCGCTCAGCTTCCTCATCAGGAGCGCGCTGAACAGTAATATCTTTGGCGAACCGGGCTGGATGGGAACGGGCTGGCGTGCCGGACGTGACCTTAAACGTAATGATATCGGCGGGAAAACCGGTACCACCAACAGCTCGAAAGATGCCTGGTTCTCGGGTTACGGCCCTGGCGTAGTGACCTCCGTATGGATCGGTTTTGATGATGCGCGCCGTAATCTGGGCCGCAGTACGCTTTCCGGCGCGATTCCCGATCAGATATCGGGCTATGAAGGTGGCGCGAAGAGTGCGCAACCGGCATGGGATGAGTTCATGAAGAGCGCGCTGGACGGTGTACCGGTGCAGCCATTGACACCGCCGGATGGCGTCGTCACGGTGACAATCGATCGCAGTACCGGCAAGCTGGCAAATGGCGGCGGTAACACGCGTCAGGAGTACTTCATCAATGGTACCCAGCCGACCGAATATTCGGTTCACGATGTGGGTACCACTATTATGGATAACGGCGAGAGTCACGAACTGTTCTGATGTGATCCCTGTTATTGCACGATAAAAAAGCCGACATCTGTCGGCTTTTTTATTCATTAAAGCATCCTGTTCAGTAACGCAGCCGTCCCTGTTTCACCAGCCATTCGCGCGCCATAAACAGTGCACTGACATTACGCGCCTCGCGGAAATCGGGTTCGTCCAGCAGCGACAGCATATCGCTGAGCGGCCAGCGGTGGATAATCAGCGGCTCCGGCTCATCACCCTCCAGCTTTTCAGCATAGAGACCTTCCGCGATCACAATATTCATTTTGCTGGAAAAGTAAGAAGGTGCCATGGTGAGCTTGCCCAGCGTGGTAAGCTGATCTGCACCAAAGCCGACTTCTTCTTTCAGTTCGCGCACCGCCGCTTCATTCACGGTTTCGCCTGCATCGATCAGCCCTTTCGGGAAGCCGAGTTCATAGGTTTCCAGTCCGACGGCGTACTCCTGAATCAGGATCAGATGATCATCAATAATCGGCACAATCATCACCGCTTCGCGCTCTGAAGGCTTCATCCGCTCATAGACGCGATGTGCACCATTGCTGAAAGCCAGATCAACCGACTCAATAGTGAATAACCGTGAACGTGCCACGGCGGTGATATTGAGGATGTCAGGTTTTTTTGGAATTTTCATATCAGCCTCAAATTATTCTGCGCCGGCTATCAGTAGCGAATTAGCATACCTAACCGCAGGCAATTGTGCGACAGTCAGACAGTGACGTTATCGTTGCACAGATTCAGTCGGTTGAATAACAGGCTTTAGTTATCAGTTAAGACTAAATTTGCATTAGTCAATACGCTGCGATAAGTTTCAGATAATACCGATATTTAATCCAGTCTGTGCCGGTTACCATTCGGACAAGGCAGGGTTTAACAAATGCCAATCAGATATACGCTGGCACTATTTCATCGGGTGTCTGACTCCTCAGGGTTATATAATCTTTCGGAATGTCTCTTTTATAGTGAGCATAACCGGGAGCGAAAGTTTAAAGTGAAGGCAGCATTTTGGCTGAATTGAGCAGAGCATGAGCACAATCTTGATGATCCTGGCCATAGTGCTGACCTGTTCAATCCTGGCAGGCATGGGGTTTTGGTACGCTATGCGGCATCGTCCGCCGTTGGCGAAACCACTGCCATTCATCAGTCCGCCCTGCCGTAAGCTCTCTCCGCAGGAACGTGAGGCTGTCGATAAGTATGTCGCCGCGCTGGAAAAACAACTCAGTACGCCTGTCACTACCCATAAGCGAAGCGCGTCTGAACGGCTGACGCTGACAGCGCAGAGCAACAATGTCTATCCGGTTACCCGCGCAATTACCCGTTACGGCCTCTCTACAGACGATCCCCATAAATGGCGCTATTACCTGGATGAGGTTGAAGTTCATCTGCCGCCGCTGTGGGAACAGTACATTACCGACGAAAACTATGTGGAGTTAATCCGCACCCAATCTATTCCGCTGGTGATCTCGCTGAACGGCCACTCGCTGGTTGATTACGCTGTGGATCAGCAATCGCTGCCTGTGCTCATGCGTCCTGTGTCCACCAACGCCTCAATCCGCAAAGCAGAAACAGAAAATGTTGAGCTGCTGCAGGTGCGTAAAGAGACGCCAGAAGAGTATCGTCTGTCGCGGCCAGACGGCACGCGTGAAGCGGTGACGATCTCTCTGGCCTTCTTACTGTTCTTCTTCAGCCTGTTAGTGCCTGCCACGCTGATGATCTGGCTGGTGTTGACGGGGACATTAATGATTGGCGCCAGCCTCTGGCTGCTTTATCGCATTCCCGGCGAGCGCGGACTGCGTGATATACACTGCCTGCGCGGCGCACCAAAACGCTGGGGTCTGTTCAGTGAATCGAACCAGGAGCAGAGCAATATCACGCTGGGCATTATTGACCTTGCCTATCCGCCACATTGGCAGCCTTACGTCGCACACGATCTCGGTCAGGTAACGGATGTCGAGATCTACCTTAATCGTCAGGTGGTGCGTCAGGGTCGCTTCCTGTCGCTACAGGATGAGGTCAAAAACTTCCCTATCCAGCGCTGGCGGAAAAACGTGGTGCTGGCGTGTGGTTCACTGTTGGTGCTGACTATGCTGGTCACCTGGATCCCGCTCACGATGCCGATTAAACTCAGTCTGGCCTGGGCAAGAGGGACCGACAGCCTGGAGGTCAGCAGCGTTGATAAGCTCAGCAACGTGGCACTGAACATTGGCGATAACCTCAAAGTGAGTGGCACCGGTATGTGTTCAGTGCCGGACAACTATCAGAGCAACCGCAGCTACGCCTACATGCCGTTCGACTGTTCGGCGATCTACTGGAATAACGCGACGCCACTGCCGCAGCCGCAATCGGACATTATTGATAAAGCGGCGGCGCTGCTGGAGACCACCACAAAGCAGCTGCATCCCGAAACCAATACTGACCCTAAACTGAACCCACAGCTGGCTTCCGCGATTCAAAAGTCCGGAATGATTTTGCTGGATGACTTCTCAGATCTGGTGATGAAAACGCAGGATCTCTGCAATCAGCCGCAGGATTGTATGCGGCTGAAAAACGCCCTGGTAAACCTTGGCAATGCCAAAGACTGGGAAGCTTTGATGCGTCGGGCAGATTCCGGTCAGTTAAACGGCATGAATGTGCTGCTGCGCCCGGTGAGTGCGGAAGCGCTGGAAAACCTGGTTAATACCGCTACATCCACCTTCTTTTTCCGCGAAACCCGTCGGGCGGCAGAAAATCTTAACAGCCCGCCGCCAGGGGGATTCCTGATCGTCAGCGACGAAGGTCGCCAGTTAGTGAATCAGCCGCAGCCCACCGTATCGCTGTTTGATCTCGATCCGCCTTCTCAGTGGCGTGAGCTGCAACGACTCTCCACCGTACTGCTGCATACACCTTTCAGCGCCAGCGGCATCATCACCAGCATTTCAACGGATGCCAACGGCACGCGTCACATTGTCCTGCACAATGAACCGGATGCCATGGCGCAGTGGCGCTATCTCGGCACCGTATTGCTGCTTCTGATGCTGCTGACCTGTGGGATAATTAACGGCTTACTGGCGCTTCGCCGCATGCACCGTAATCGCCAGCGCATGATCGATATCCAGCAGTATTACGAAAAGTGTTTCAACCATAACCTTGGCACTTTGCAGGGTGTGCGCTCGATATTCTGAGTCCTGCCCTTCTGTGCTACCCTGTCGCCCGGTTTTTTCACAGGGTGAACCTGGATGCTCAACTGGTCTGAGATTGATACCGTGCTGCTCGACATGGATGGCACGCTGCTGGATTTGGCGTTTGATCGTCACTTCTGGCTGGAGCATGTGCCTGAACAGCTCAGCCAGCAACGCGGCATCAGCCGGGCGGAAGCCGACGCGATCATTGCGGAAAAATATCAGGCCGTCGCCCATACGCTAAACTGGTATTGTCTGGATTACTGGGCAGACGCGCTGAAGCTGGATATCCGTGCCATGACGCTGGCGATGCGCAGCCTAATTGCCCTGCGTGACGATACGCTGCCTTTTTTGCAGGCGCTGCGTCGCGCGGGCAAGTCCACCATCCTGCTGACCAACGCGCATCCTTACAATCTGGACGTCAAACTGGCGCAGACAGGTTTAGCGCCGCACCTTGATTTATTACTTTCCACCCATACCTTTGGGTATCCGAAAGAAGACCAACGTTTATGGCAGGCGGTACAACAGCACACCGGCTTTTCTGCGGCGCGCACGCTGTTTATCGATGACAACGAAGTGATTCTGGATGCTGCAACGTTATGGGGCATCGGCTGGTGCTTAGGCGTGAAGAACCCTGATTCGGGTCGTCCTGAGCAAATCTTTCAGCGTCACCGGGCCACTGGCGATTACCGGACGCTGATCTGAGTCAGGAGCAGCAATGAAAGAGAAAAGCAGCGAAGAGGTCCGCCTCGACAAGTGGCTGTGGGCCGCGCGCTTCTACAAAACCCGGGCGATTGCGCGGGAGATGATTGAAGGCGGCAAAGTCCATTACAACGGCCAGCGAAGCAAACCCGGCAAAGTGGTGGAACTGAATGCGGAACTGACACTGCGTCAGGGCAATGATGAACGCACCGTGATCGTGGCGGATATCAGCGCCCAGCGCCGTCCCGCCAGTGAGGCCCAGCAGCTCTATCGCGAAACCGATGCCAGCATTGAAAAACGCGAAAAAATGGCGCAGGCGCGCAAACTCAATGCGCTGACTATGCCCCATCCCGATCGGCGACCTGACAAAAAAGAGCGTCGCGATTTGATGAAGTTTAAATTATCGGGCGATGAATAACGCCGTCTTCGCTGACGCACCGTCGCCCCGTTCCAGTGAGAGAAAAAATATGTCAGTCCAGGATCAACTGCACCGTTATCTGTTTGAAAATGCCGCCGTGCGCGGCGAGCTGGTGAATGTCTCTGACACCTGGCGTGAAACCGTGAAAAACCACGACTATCCGGCCCCGGTTAAAACGCTGCTGGGTGAGATGCTGGTGGCGACCAGCTTACTGACCGCCACGCTGAAGTTTGATGGCGAAATCACCGTACAGCTGCAGGGTGACGGTCCGCTGTCGCTGGCCGTGATCAACGGCAACAACAATCAGGAGCTGCGTGGCGTTGCGCGCATCAAAGGCGATATCCCGGACGACAGCACCCTGAAAAGCATGGTGGGCAACGGTTATCTGGTGATCACGATTTCGCCTGAAAAGGGTGAACGTTACCAGGGTGTAGTGGGGCTGGAAGGTGAAACCCTGGCAGCGTGCCTGGAAGATTACTTCATGCGCTCAGAGCAGCTGCCAACGCGTCTGTTTATCCGCACCAGCGACAAAGGCGCCGCCGGTATTCTGCTGCAGGTGCTGCCCGCGCAGGACACAGAGAAAGAGGTCTTCGAGCACCTTGCGACGCTGACCGAAACCATTAAAACAGAAGAGCTGATCGATCTGCCTGCCAATGAAGCGCTCTGGCGTCTCTATCATCAGGAAGAGGTTACCCTCTACGATCCGCAGCCGGTGATCTACAAATGTACCTGCTCGCGTGAACGTTGCGGCGAAGTGCTGACTACGCTGCCACAGGAAGAAGTGGACGAGATCATCGCGGAAGATGGCAAAATCGACATGCACTGTGACTATTGCGGTTCAAACTACGTGTTTGATGCTGTCGATATCGCCGGTATTCGCAGCCACTCCCTTGAGAATGATGACCGTCTGCATTGATTTGATTGTTCGGGCGGCGTCTGCCGCCCCTTCTCCTCTCCCCCTTTCCTATCCCCATAATTTTCCAGACAAATTATCTTTTTTTACTTTCATAACATCTTTTAAACGTTCGAAACATAGCCTTAACGCGCCCTGAGTCGCATTTTTAGATCACTGCCCTTTTTCCCGTAACGCAGAAGAGTAAACTGCGCGCGATCGTGCAAACGCCCGGAAGCCAGAGGCAGATGCCCTGAAAAGTCCGGTTCTCTTTGCAGGCTGTCGTGACGAAGCGCAGTGGACTGTCAGTGATTCGCCGCACCTGATGCAACAGCCGGTTGGCACGATCCCAACCTATCTCTGCTTTGCAGAACAGACACCGATTTAAGGAGCAGTAAAATGCGCGTTAACGGCCTGACCTCGCAAGACCTTGCCGCTTTGGGCATCGTGGATACCACGGAAGTGGTTTACAACCCTGATTACGACACACTATTTCAGGAAGAGACGCGCCCGGACCTGGAAGGTTTTGCTCGTGGCACCCTGACGCAGAGCGGCGCGATTGCAGTAGACACCGGGATTTTCACCGGGCGATCGCCTAAGGATAAGTACATTGTGCGTGATGACACCACGCGCGATACCCTGTGGTGGAACGACCAGGGCACCGGCAAAAACGACAATCAGCCTCTGTCGCAGGAGACCTGGAACGCACTGAAAAGCTGCGTCACCCGCCAGCTTTCCGGCAAGCGTCTGTTTGTTGTGGATGCGTTCTGCGGGGCCAATGCCGATTCACGTCTGAGCGTACGTTTCGTCACCGAGGTCGCCTGGCAGGCGCACTTCGTGAAGAATATGTTCATCCAGCCTGACGATGCTGAGCTGGCCGACTTCAAACCTGACTTTGTGGTGATGAACGGAGCTAAATGCACCAATCCTGACTGGCAGGCGCAGGGTCTTAACTCAGAGAACTTTGTCGCTTTCAATCTGACTGAGCGTATGCAGCTGATTGGCGGAACCTGGTACGGCGGCGAGATGAAGAAAGGTCTGTTCGCCATCATGAACTACCTGCTGCCGCTGAAAGGCATCGCCTCCATGCACTGCTCTGCTAACGTGGGTAAAGCAGGTGATGTGGCGGTCTTCTTTGGCCTTTCGGGTACCGGCAAAACCACCCTATCCACCGATCCTGATCGCCAGCTGATTGGCGATGATGAACACGGCTGGGACGATGATGGCGTGTTTAACTTTGAAGGCGGTTGCTACGCCAAAACCATCAACCTCTCTGAGCAGGCTGAGCCGGAGATCTACCGCGCCATTCGCCGCAACGCGCTGCTGGAAAATGTGGTGGTACGCGAAGATGGCAGCATTGATTACGCAGATGGCAGCAAAACGGAAAACACCCGCGTCTCCTATCCGATCAATCACATCGACAATATCGTGCAGCCGGTCTCAAAAGCGGGCCACGCGAAGAAAGTGATTTTCCTGACCGCCGATGCGTTTGGCGTGTTGCCACCGGTTTCACGTCTGACGCCGGAGCAGACACAGTATCATTTCCTGTCAGGATTTACGGCCAAACTGGCCGGTACCGAGCGTGGCGTGACGGCACCCACCCCAACCTTCTCCGCCTGTTTCGGCGCGGCATTTCTGACGCTGCATCCGACGCAGTACGCTGAAGTGCTGGTGAAGCGAATGGAAGCGTCCGGTGCGCAGGCTTACCTGGTGAACACTGGCTGGAACGGCAGCGGCAAACGCATCTCACTGAAAAATACCCGCGCCATCATCAATGCGATCCTGGCGGGTGAGCTGGATGATGCGCCAACGGAAACGCTGCCGATCTTTAATCTGCAGATGCCGGTTGCGCTGGGCGAGCTGGATAGTGACACGCTGGATCCGCGTCGTAGCTGGGAGAGTGAAGAGAAGTGGACTGCTGCTGCCGAGGGTCTGGCACAGCGCTTTATTGATAACTTCGACAAGTACACCGATAACGCCGCAGGTGCTGCGCTGGTGAAAGCGGGCCCGCAACGCTAAAAGAACCGGCGCGGCAATAACAGTGCCGCGCCGTTTTTTTATCCCGACACGCTGTTGCTGCCGTTGTTGTGGCTCAGCGCCATGCTTTCCACTAACGGCAACCAGGCACGAATACGCAAACCTCCGCGCTCGCTCTCGCCAATCTCCAGCGAGCCCTGATGAGCATCGATAATACGCTGTACAATCGCCAGACCGAGACCGGTACCGCTGGTGCTGCGGGCACTGTCGCCCCGCACAAACGGCTGGAACAGATGCGCCAGCTGATCCGGCTTGATGCCAGGGCCATCATCTTCTACCTGAAACCACGCGCGATGCAGTTCCCGTCCGCTGCTGACCTTGATCCAGCCATTGCCATATCGCGCGGCATTAACCACCAGGTTAGCCAGCGCCCGTTTAATCGACAGCGGGTTGATATCCAGCATAAGCTCTTCCGGCATCACTGCATTTTCGATTTCACGTTCATAGCCACTTTCAGCCGCCACCACTTCGCCCAGCACGCTGTTCAGATCCGCGCGCTCGGTCTGCATCTCCTGACCAGTGCGCAGATAGTCGATGAACTGCTCAATGATGGCGTTGCACTCTTCGATATCTTTATTAATCGATTCGGCAAGATAGCCATCCTGCTCGCTCATCATCTCGGTGGCGAGACGAATGCGGGTCAGCGGCGTTCGCAAATCATGGCTGACGCCCGCCATTAACAGCGTACGGTCATCCGCCAGCTGCTTCACCCCGGCTGCCATCTGGTTAAAGGCACGGGTCACCGATCGTACTTCTGACGCGCCATACTCGCGCAGCGGCGGCGGAATAATCCCGCGCCCGACCTGCAGGGCGGCGTGCTCCAGATCCACCAGGGGTCGGTTCTGGATACGGATAAACAGCCAGGCACCGCCTATCGCCAGTAGCATAATCGCCAGGGTATAGCGGAACAGCGGGGAGAAGTCGCCCTGATGAATTTCAGTCAGCGGCACCCGCACCCAGATATCGGGCGACAGCCAGGTTTTCAGCCAGACCACCGGCGAGTTTTTGTTAACCTCAACCCGGACATCGGTCGGACCGCCAAGCTGCTGTCCCATCTGCTCGCTCAGGAATTCATAATGCTGCGCCCAGCGCAATCCGCTCTCCTCTGCTGCTGCATTGGTGTAGAGCGAGATCCCCAGTTCGCGATAGATTTCCCGGCGAAACGCCGGTGGCACTTCCAGCTGCGTGCCATCCTCCAGCTGCAACCGGTCGGTCATCAGCATACGAACTTCGTAAGCGAGCACCTTATTGAACTGTTGCAGACTGGGAAGAATGGCGAAGTTCAGCACCACCAGATAGGTCGTTACCAGGCTGACGAACAGCAGGGTAACGATCAGCAGCAGGGTGCGGGCAAACGAACTCCGTGGCGAGAAGCGCAGTCGCTTCATGCTTTACTGCCGTCCGGCACAAAGACGTAGCCCAGACCCCAGACGGTCTGAATATAACGCGGATGCGCAGGATCCTCTTCCACCATGCGACGCAGGCGGGAGATCTGAACGTCAATCGAACGTTCCATGGCGCTGTATTCACGGCCACGCGCCAGGTTCATCAGCTTGTCGCGAGACAGCGGCTCACGCGGATGGCTTACCAGTGCTTTCAGCACGGCAAACTCACCACTGGTCAGCGGCATCGGCTCATCTTCACGGAACATTTCGCGAGTGCCGAGGTTCAGTTTGAATTTGCCAAAGGCAATAATCGCCTCTTCCTGCGAAGGTGCACCTGGCAGTTCATTGGCCTGACGACGCAGTACCGCCCGGATACGCGCCAGCAGCTCACGCGGGTTAAACGGTTTGGGAATATAGTCGTCAGCGCCGATCTCCAGCCCCACGATACGATCCACTTCTTCACCCTTAGCCGTCACCATAATGATTGGCATCGGGTTGCTCTGGCTGCGCAGACGACGGCAGATAGAGAGGCCATCTTCACCTGGCAACATCAGGTCGAGCACCATCAGATGGAAGGATTCACGGGTTAACAGGCGATCCATCTGCTCAGCATTAGCGACACTGCGCACCTGAAAGCCCTGCTCGGTGAGATAGCGTTCAAGCAGTGCACGCAGACGCATATCGTCATCGACGACCAGAATTTTGTAGTTCTCTTGCATTTTCAACTCCCAAAGGCGCTATTGCCTGAACCAACATTGTTAAAAAAAGATGCCTTATAGTGACAGTCATTATTGGTTTATATTCTAGCCAAAATTGTTACAAAGCATATTAAACAGGGGCTTATATTTGATTTAAGGCGTTTTGGGGTCAGTTTTAGCGCTTTTAACCCCGCCCGACAGCCGATACGGCAAATCTGAAAAAAAGGCCCTATTTCTCTGAATCGCTGGCGTTGGAAGCGTGCCAGCTTTTAATCAATGTATTAATTCAGTGAGTTAGCAGATAATTTGACTTAATGATCAGCCATCACTGTGAATATGCTCCAGATAATCTACCTCAACCACAGCCAGACAGCATAATATTCCAGCAACCCCGCATAATGCCCGACGCTCCTCTCGGATTAGTTTCAGTCGTGCCATTAGCAAGGCCAGTTGTAATTAAAGTCCTTTAAATCAATCAGTAAAGCCAACTTTTCGCCTTCCCCTTTTTAAACCAGACTGCTCAGGCAACATTCGATGTCTCAACGGGGATTACATACAATGAAAAAAACAATTTTACTGCTGAGCGCGCTGGCCTTAGGCAGCGTCAGCCCAGGTTATGCAGCCACTGCAACCGGTGAAGCGGCCGGCGCAGCAGCGACAACAACAGCACAAGGTAACTCTAACGCCATCGGTGTTGGCGCAGTCGCAGCCCTGCTGGGCGTAGCACTGGCCACCATGGGCGGCGGCGGCGGTGACGGTCACAGCACCGGCACATCGACCACCACGGCGACCCACGCCGGAAAATAAGTTTACGCACGCTTTTTCGCCGGCTTCAGATGACTGGCTCTATTTCAATCACAGCACCAACCCTTTCGCCGCCGGGGAAATCAACGTGGGTTTTTAACCTTTAAAAACCCTTTCCCCGACTCTTTTTTGCCGCGCCCTCTTTGCCTTACACTGTCGCTCTTTAGATCTCTCTGGCCGGTATAGCATGAAAACCCGACTCATTACCCGCGAAGGCTTCGACAAACTGAAAGCGGAACTCGACTATTTATGGCGTGAAGAGCGACCGGAAGTGACAAAGAAAGTCACCTGGGCTGCCAGCCTTGGCGATCGCAGTGAAAATGCCGACTACCAGTACAACAAAAAACGGCTGCGTGAAATTGATCGCCGCGTACGCTATCTGACCAAAAGCCTTGAGCAGCTGCGAATCGTTGATTACTCACCCCAGCAGGATGGCAAAGTATTCTTTGGTGCCTGGGTGGAAATTGAAAACGATGAGGGCGACCTCAAACGCTTCCGCATTGTGGGCTACGACGAGATTTTTGGCCGCAAAGATTACATCTCCATCGACTCACCTATGGCGCGGGCGCTGCTGAAAAAAGAGGTCGGTGATGCCGCCACTGTTGAGACACCCGTGGGTCCGGCGCTGTGGTATGTCAACGCCATTGACTACCCGCAATAACGATTCAGATTATCGCTGAAAGCCGCCCGCTTCTCTGGCAATTTTAACCATCAATCCGTATAACTGTCGGCTATTTCTCAACCCGGAAAGCAAGACAGTCCTGATGATGAAAGTTCTGAGCCAGATAATTGCCAGTGAGCTACAGGCGCGACCAGAGCAGGTTGACGCCGCCGTTCGCCTGTTAGATGAAGGGAATACCGTGCCGTTTATCGCACGCTATCGTAAAGAGGTAACCGGCGGGCTGGATGACACCCAACTGCGTCAGCTGGAAACCCGTCTCAGCTATCTGCGCGAACTTGAAGATCGACGCCAGTCGATTCTGAAGTCGATTGACGATCAGGGAAAACTCACTGACGACCTCGCCCGCGCCATCAACACCACCCTCAGCAAAACCGAGCTTGAAGACCTCTACCTGCCCTACAAACAGAAACGCCGGACGCGTGGACAGATCGCTATTGAAGCCGGTCTGGAACCGCTGGCGGACACGCTCTGGCAGGAGCCCTCTCACATCCCTGAGCAACTTGCTGAACAGTATGTCGATGCGGACAAAGGCGTTGCTGACGTCCGTGCCGCGCTGGATGGTGCCCGCTATATTCTGATGGAGCGTTTCGCCGAGGATGCCGCGCTGCTGGCCAAAGTGCGTAACTATCTGTGGAAAAATGCCCATCTGGTGTCACGTGTGGTGGAAGGCAAAGAGGAAGCGGGCGCGAAGTTCCGTGACTACTTTGACCACCACGAAGCGCTGAGCAGTGTGCCGTCACACCGTGCGCTGGCGATGCTGCGTGGCCGTAACGAAGGCGTACTGCAACTGTCGCTGAATGCTGACCCGCAGTTTGATGAAGCACCACGTGAAAGCCACGGCGAAACGCTGATCGCTGAACACCTGAATCTGCGCCTGAACAACGCGCCAGCCGACAGCTGGCGTAAAGCGGTGGTGAGCTGGACGTGGCGCATCAAGGTGATGCTGCATCTGGAAACGGAGTTGATGGGTACAGTGCGCGAACGCGCAGAAGACGAAGCCATTAACGTCTTTGCCCGCAACCTGCACGATTTGCTGATGGCGGCGCCAGCGGGCATGCGCGCCACTATGGGACTGGATCCCGGCCTGCGCACCGGCGTTAAAGTCGCGGTGGTCGATGCCACCGGTAAAGTCGTGGCGACCGATACCGTCTATCCGCACACCGGCCAGACTGCCAAAGCCGCCGCTGCCGTCGCCGCGCTCTGCATTAAGCATCAGGTTGAGCTGGTGGCGATTGGCAACGGAACCGCCTCACGTGAAACCGAGCGCTTCTTCCTGGATTTGCAGCAGCAGTTCCCGCAGGTGACGGCGCAGAAAGTCATTGTCAGTGAAGCCGGCGCCTCCGTTTACTCGGCCTCTGAACTGGCGGCGCTGGAGTTCCCGGATCTCGATGTTTCACTACGTGGCGCGGTGTCTATCGCACGACGTCTGCAGGATCCGCTGGCTGAGCTGGTGAAAATCGACCCGAAATCCATCGGTGTCGGTCAGTACCAGCATGACGTCAGTCAGAGCCAGCTGGCGAAGAAACTCGACGCCGTGGTAGAGGATTGCGTGAACGCCGTCGGCGTTGACCTCAACACCGCCTCGGTGCCGCTGCTGACCCGCGTCGCGGGCCTGACGCGCATGATGGCGCAGAACATTGTCGGCTGGCGTGACGAGAATGGCCGCTTCCAGAACCGCCAGCAGTTGCTGAAAGTGAGTCGTCTTGGGCCAAAAGCCTTTGAACAGTGTGCGGGCTTCCTGCGCATCAACCACGGTGATAACCCGCTGGATGCCTCAACGGTTCACCCGGAAGCGTATCCGGTCGTCGAACGTATTCTGGCCGCCACCGAGCAGGCCCTCAGCGATCTGATGGGTAATGCTGGCAGCCTGCGTAACCTCAGCCCGCGCGATTTTATTGATGAGCGTTTTGGTCTGCCGACCGTTACCGACATCATGAAAGAGCTGGAGAAACCGGGTCGCGATCCGCGTCCTGAGTTTAAGACTGCGCAGTTTGCGGAAGGCGTTGAAACACTGAACGATCTGACGCCGGGCATGATCCTTGAAGGTGCCGTCACCAACGTCACTAACTTCGGTGCGTTTGTGGATATCGGCGTGCATCAGGATGGCCTGGTGCATATCTCGTCGCTTTCTGATCGCTTCGTGGAAGATCCCCATCAGGTGGTGAAAGCCGGCGATATCGTCAAAGTGAAAGTGATGGAAGTCGATCTCCAGCGTAAACGTATCGCCCTCACCATGCGTCTTGATGAGCAGCCAGGCGAAGGCAATGCACGGGGTGGCGCGAAGAATGCCGCGCCGCGCGAAGAGAAACGTCCGGCTGCAGGTAAAGGCCGTCCGCGTCCAGCCAGCGCATCCGCAGGCAACAGTGCAATGGGTGATGCACTGGCTGCGGCATTCGGTAAAAAACGCTAAGCTTTTCAGGGGGCCGCATCAGGCCCCCTCTTCACACGCTTTCCCCCGGTTGAAAATCCCCATCATCGCGCTACGCTAAAAAGAAGCCTGTCATAAAAACAACACCTGCTGTGGCACCCAATTCACGATGGAAACGATCACCGATCTGATTGATAAGATTTATGCTGGCACATTCCCGGAGGCGACCTTAGCGCGCCTGAAGGCTGACATTGCCACAGCCCGCGAGGCGATTAAGCTGCCGCGCAAGGCCCACTGGGATGAGCAGGATGTGGTGCTCATCACCTACGCCGACCAGTTTCGTGAAACCGATAAACCCACGCTCAATACCTTTTCCCGTTTCTATCAGCAGCACCTGCAATCCACCTTTCCGTTGGTTCACCTGCTACCTTTTTTCCCCTGGTCGTCCGACGACGGATTTTCGGTGATTAATTACCACGAGGTCGATCCGGTGTGTGGCGACTGGCAGGATATTTCGCGTTTGCATCAGGAAACCCGCCTGATGTTCGACTTCGTCTGCAATCATATGTCGGCAAAAAGCGCCTGGTTCAGCCACTTTCTGGCGCAGGATCCCGGCTGGGACGATTTCTTTATCAGCATGCCACCCTCCACGGATCTCAGCGCCGTGACGCGCCCACGCACCTCGCCGCTGCTGACACCGTTTAAGATGGCGGATGGTGATACCCGCTTCATCTGGACCACCTTCAGTGCCGACCAGATTGATCTTAACTTTGCCAATCCTGAGGTATTGTTGCGCATGGTCAACGTGTTGCTCGACTACCTGGTCCGTGGCGCCGACTATGTGCGCCTTGATGCGGTCGGCTATATGTGGAAAACGCCAGGCACGCGCTGTATTCATCTGGAAAAGACCCATCAACTGGTGAAGCTGTTCCGCGCGATTGCCAACCATGTCGCGCCAGGTACGGTGATTATTACCGAGACTAACGTGCCGCATCAGGACAACATCAGCTACCTGGGCAACGGGCACGATGAAGCGCAGATGGTTTATCAGTTTTCGCTGCCGCCACTGGTGCTGCATGCCATTCACACCGGCTCGGCGCGCGCGTTGCGGCAGTGGGCCAGCTCACTGGATCTCAGTAGTAATGACACCACTTTCTTCAACTTCCTGGCGTCTCACGATGGTATCGGGCTGAATCCGGCGCGCGGCATCCTGTCTGAAGTGGAGATTGTGTCGCTGGTGCGCGACCTGGCGCTGGAGGGCGCGCTGGTCTCCTATAAAAATAACCCTGACGGTAGCACCAGCCCCTATGAAATTAATGTCACGTTTCTGGATGCGCTGAACCGTGAAGCGGATGATGATGCCACGCGGCTGAAACGCTTCCTGCTGGCCCATGCGATTCTGCTGGTCTTTCCTGGCGTGCCGGCCATCTATGTCCAGAGCATTCTGGGCGGTCGTAACCATTATGATGGCGTGCGGGCCGCCGGACATAACCGGGCGATTAACCGTCAGAAGTATGATTTACAGCAGATTGAGGCGGCCCTGGCGGGTGGTGACTGGCTGCGTCAGCAGATTTATACCCGACTCAGCCAGTTGATCCAGCTGCGTCGTCGTCAGCCCGCATTCCATCCTGATAATCCGATGACGATCTACGACAGCGAAAACGCCCTGCTGGTGCTCAGCCGTCATCAGCCAGAAAGCGGCGGCGGATTGCTATGCGTGTTTAATCTGAGTGGCCGGTCAGTGGAAACGCGATTGCCGGTGGCGCATACGTTGCAGGATGTGGTGAGCGGAGAGAAGATTGATGGCACCCAGCCGGTTAAGCTGGATGCCTGGCAGTTCATGTGGCTGCGTTAATTACTTGTAGACTTCAGCCGTTGCACTGAATTTACCGTGTTCGCGACCGGCGATCACCAGGTAGTATTTCCCGCCTTTTTCGTCAGCGAGCTTAGACAGTACTTTTTTAGCATCCATTGGCGAGGTGGTTTCCGCTGTGGTGTTAACGGTGCCAATTTTCTGCAGGTTCATTGTCTTAACTTCTTCTTTGGTGACTTCCTTCGCTGCCATCGCAGAAAATGAAATCGCGCCCATCATCATTGAAGCCACAACCCATTTAAAAACCTTCATTATGTTTACCCTCATTCATGATCCATTGTGAGATGTAAGCAGCCGCTAAACGCGTAAGGCAGTATGGAACGGCATAGTCATTTCCGTGACTAATCACATAAAATTGCAGCGGCCTTGCTCACAAAGAGAAGTATTGATGCTGTTAACGATTTTTGCCAACCCGTAGCACGACTATCCCTCTAAACTGCTGATAAAATTAATAATGTGCTGACAAAACATCTCTGGATGAGAAATAAAAGGTGCATGTGCTGCTTTTTCGATAATCACAGAGGGCGAGGCTGGCAACATTTCATCGATCTCAGCAGCAATCCGACGCGGCACCAGACCATCTAATGCCCCGTAGAGTCGCAAAAACGGCAATGTGATCTGCGGTAACGCGTCGCGCAGGTCGACCTGACGCAGAATGTCGAGCCCGCCATCCAGCACCGCCACCTCCGGCACGGGTTGTGACAGTACCACCTCTTTCAGCTGTCGCGCATCGGCACGCGCCGTTTCGGTGCCCAGCGTCTGCAGCGCCAGAAAGCGCTCCACCGTGCGCTGAAAATCATTACTGAGCATCTGCTGAAAGTTCTGCAGCGTTTCCGGTTTAATGCCGGGCCAGTGCTCTGTGGCGGTGAAACAGGGTGATGATGCAACGGTAATCAGGGCGTCCAGCTTTTCTGGCGCGGTCAGCGCAAGCTGCGTCGCGACCAGTCCGCCCAGCGACCAGCCCACCACAATGGCCTGCGGTGGCAGGAAAGGCATTATCTGCTCAGCCATCTGCTCCAGTGTCAGCGCGTCAACGTTCTGGCTGCGACCATAACCGGGCAGGTCGACCAGATGCAGACGGTAATGCGCGCTGAGTCGCGGAATAATGCTTTGCCAGACTTCGGCATTCAGTCCCCATCCGTGCAGCAGCACAAGATCGCGTTTTCCTTCTCCGCAGGTGTGCCAGTAGAGCGACGTCATCAGTTACTATCCCGAAAATGATAAGGAGGTCGCTATGCTAGCAATGCCCGCCCTGTGTTGGCTATGCCGGATGCCGTTGCGGATAGCCCGGCACGGTATCTGCAGCTTATGTTTACGCAAATTACCGCCATTACCGCGGCTCTGCCCACGCTGTGGGTTACCGGCAGGATCAGAAAAGGTCGCCTGTGGCCGCTGCCAGCTTAAACCGCCCGCCTGGCAGGCGCTGGTCTGCGTTAATGACTATTGTCTGCCGTTCAGCCAGTGGGTTAATCAGCTTAAATTTTCTCACATAACCGCACTCAGGGTGATGCTGGCGCGGCTGATTTTGCTAAGCTGGCTTAATGTTTACCGACGCGGTGATGTGCCGCGTCCTGATCTGCTGCTGCCGGTTCCGCTGCACCAGCGACGACGCTGGCAGCGCGGCTTCAACCAGACTGTCCTGCTGGCCGCACCGCTGGCGCACTGGCTGGGATGTGAATGGCGTGAAGGGCTTTCCCGCACGCGCAGAGGCGCATTACAGCATCAGCTCAGCGCCCGCCAGCGCCGCACTAACTTACGCGGTGCTTTCCGCCTTGAAATGGCGGTGCAGGGACGCCATATCGCTTTGCTGGATGACGTCATTACCACCGGCAGTACCGTAGATGAAATCAGTCGTCTTTTACTGGCGCAGGGTGCTGCCAGCGTGCAGGTCTGGTGTCTGTGCCGTACCTTGTAGCGCGTCATTGATGGGCGTATTATAACCAACTAAATTAGTCAACTATTGAGCAATCGACATGATCCGAATTACTGACTCTGCCCAGGAACATTTTTCTAAACTGCTATCCAAACAAGAAGATGGCACCCAGATTCGCGTATTCGTGATTAACCCGGGTACGCCAACAGCCGAGTGTGGCGTCTCTTACTGTCCGCCCGATGCTGTTGAAGCCACCGATACTGAACTGAAGTTCGAGAAGCTCTCAGCGTATGTTGATGAACTGAGCAAACCTTATCTGGAAGATGCGGAAATCGACTTCGTGACTGACAATCTGGGTTCTCAGCTGACGCTGAAAGCGCCGAATGCCAAGATGCGCAAAGTCTCTGATGATGCGCCAATGGTTGAGCGTGTTGAGTACCTGCTGCAGGCGCAGATCAACCCACAGCTCGCTGGCCACGGCGGTCGCGTATCGCTGATGGAGATCACCGAAGATGGCTACGCCATTCTGCAGTTTGGCGGCGGCTGTAACGGCTGTTCGATGATCGACGTGACCCTGAAAGATGGTATCGAGAAAGAGCTGCTGGCTGCCTTCCCGGAACTGAAAGGCGTGCGGGATATTACCGAGCATCAGCGTGGCGAACACTCGTTCTACTGATGATAAAGCGCGGCAGCCTGACTGCCGCGCTATTTTTATTGCCCTTTCTGTCCTGACTGACGCTGCTCACTGACCACCTTCAGCAGCGTATTCACCTCCTTGTCCGCAAAGATCGCCTCCAGCGTTTTGCTCAGCTTGCGTCGCCAGTTAGGGTACTGATCTACCGTGCCCGGCACGTTGACCGGCGTGGTCATACCGAGCCAGTCTTCAGGCTGCAGGCCAAGCAGCGCACTCTCGGTATCTGCCAGGAAGCGATGGATGGCCCGGTTCAGCGCAGGCGTCATGGTCAGCTTCTCCGCCTTCTTCTGACTGCGGGCCGGTAAGGCACCTGCCTGATGCAGCGCATCCAGCAGCGCCTGTTTCTGCGCGGCACGCTGCTGATGCAGCGCTTTCACTGCATCGCCTGGATAAAGGCCCAGCTTCTCACCCAGATCCAGGTCGCCCTGCTCCCAGAAACCGGTCAGCGTCGGCAGATCATGGGTACTGGCGCTGGCGATAGACTGGCGTGGATAGTCCTGCGGCGCGCGATAACGCTGATCTTTCTCCTGCTCAAACCAGAGCACCTTCCATGAAAAGACACCGCTTTTACGCAGCAGGCTGATAATTTCCTGAGGCACGGTGCCCAGGTCTTCACCAATCACCATGCAGCGCAGCCGATGGCTCTCCAGCGCCAGGATGCCCAGCAGGTCATTGACCGGATAGGCGACATAGGCGCCTTTATCCGCTGTCTCCCCGGCCGGTACCCACCACAGACGCAGTAGAGACATCACATGGTCGATACGCAATGCGCCGCAGTCGCGCATGTTGGCGCGCAGCATGTCGATGAACGGCTGATAGCCCCGCGCCTGCATCACATGCGGGTCCATCGGCGGTAAGCCCCAGTTTTGTCCCAGCGGACCCAGACGATCGGGTGGCGCGCCCACTGAGGCTTTAAGGCGATAAAGCTCCGGGTCGTGCCAGGTTTCCGCACTGCCCTCTGCTACGCCCACCGCCAGATCACGATAAAGCCCCACACTCATGCCCAGCGCCTGACTGTGCGTCCAGCAGGCCGAGAACTGCTGCTGTGCCAGCCATTGTAGCCACTGCCAGAACGCGATCTCCTCTTCATGCTGCTCACACCACTGCTGCACCTCGGGCAACTGGCTGTTACGCCACGCTTCCGGCCATGCAGGCCAGCCGCCCTGCTGCGTCTTGTCCGCCTGCCGCTCCAGCTGGATACCGTCGTAGGCCGCCTGATAACGCAGGCTGTCGCCGCCTTGACGTACAAAAGCTGCCCAGGATTGATGCTCTTCGCTCTGGTTATCACGCGCCTGGAAGTGGGCCCAGGCGTGCCGCAGCGCAGTGAGCTTAAGCGCCATCACGGCCTCGTAGTCAACCCACTCTGCCTCTCGCGCTTTGGTCAGCGCCTTCTGGGTTTTGGCACTTTTCCACCACTTCTGTGCTGCCGCGCTTTGCTGAAAATCGGCGACCTGACTGACGTCGATATAAATCACATTCAGCCAGCGGCGGGATGACGGACTGTACGGGCTGGCGAAACCGGCGCTGGCGGGATAGAGCGCATGCAGCGGATTCAGCCCGACAAAATCGCCGCCGCGCTCAGCCAGTTGCACCAGCAGCTGGTCAAGGTCGCCGAAGTCGCCAATGCCCCAGTTCTGTTCAGATCGCACCGTGTAGAGCTGCACCAGCGCGCCCCAGCGTTTCTCTCCCGCCTCCAGCGCTGGCGGCAGATAGCAGCGGCGCGGCGCGACAATAATCCGCGTCTGCCAGCGCTTCTTTCCTTTAGTGAGCGTGAGCTGGTGATAACCTTGTGTCAGCGGCCCCGGCAGCGAAAAAGGCTCTCCGGCGGTTAACTCGCCGCTAAACTGCTTGCCCTTTTCGGTCTGCAACTGCCAGCTGTAGACGCCGCTGCCCTGTGGCGTCAATTGCCGTTTGCCACTGCCGCTGAACACCGCGACCGGCGGCAGCGGTGATTTTTTGGCATCCTGCGGATCGTCCATTACCGCCAGCAGCGCGCGTTTGGTCTCATCGCTGATCGCCGCTTTCTCGCCGTTAACGTTGATGTAATCCAGTGAAATTCCCGCGGCACGGGCGGCCTGATCGAGTGCATTTTGCTTCATTGCTGCTCCTTAGCGCGGTGCCTGCCAGATACGTTGCTGATAGTCACGAATGGAACGGTCCGAACTGAACATGCCGGTTCGGGCCGTATTGAGGATAGCGGCGCGGGTCCAGCCTTCCGGGTCACGCCACAGGGCTTCCACCCGTTGCTGTGCCTCGACATAGGCCTGAAAATCAGCCAGCACCAGCCAGGGATCGCCATTTTTGGTCAGGCTCTCCAGCATCAGGTCAAACGCATGTTTATCCCCGCCGCTGAATTTGCCTTTCTCCAGCGATTTCAGTAAATCGTCCAGCGGCTTGTTCTGCTTACGCACCTTTTTCGGGTTGTAGCCTTTCGCTTTGAGCGCCTTCACCTCATCCACGGTGTGACCGAAGATAAAGATATTCTCCTCACCCACCTGTTCGGCAATTTCGACATTCGCACCATCCAGCGTGCCAATGGTCAGCGCGCCATTCAGCGCCAGCTTCATGTTGCCAGTGCCGGAGGCTTCATAACCGGCTGTAGAGATCTGCTCGGAGAGATCGGCCGCCGGGATCATCAGTTCAGCCACGGTGATGCGGTAGTCCGGGATAAACACCACTTTGAGCCTGTCACCCACCCGCGGGTCGTTGTTCACCACCTCCGCAACCTTGTTAATGGCGTAGATAATATTTTTTGCCAGGTAGTAACCCGGCGCGGCTTTGGCCCCGAACAGGAACACCCGCGGCGTGAAGGTGACATCTTCCGGGTTGTTCAGAAGCTTCTGATAGCAGTAGAGGATATGCAGCAGGCTGAGGTGCTGGCGCTTGTACTCATGCAGACGTTTGATCTGCACATCGAACAGCGCCGCCGGGTTCACGATGATGCCGGTATGGCGGGCGATATACTCTGTGAGCTGCGCTTTGTTCTGCTGTTTGATGCTGCGATAGCGCTGACGAAACGCCTGATCGTCGGCATACGGCTCCAGACCGGTTAACGCATCAAGGTTATTGGCCCACTCCGTTTTCAGCGTCTCATCAATCAGTGCCGCCAGCGCCGGATTACACTGCTTCAGCCAGCGACGCGGCGTAATGCCGTTGGTGACGTTGTGGAATTTTTGCGGCCAGAGCTGGTGATATTCCGGGAAGAGATCGCTGACCACCAGGCGGGAGTGCAGTGCCGCCACGCCGTTGACCGCAAAGCCACTCACCAAACAGAGATTGGCCATGCGCACCTGTCCGTCCGCCACCACCGCCAGCTTGTGCCACATCGCTTTGTCATCCGGCCAGTGCTGTTTCACCTGCTTTTTCAGCCGCTGATTAATCTCTTTGATAATCAGCATATGGCGCGGCAGCAGGCTGCGCATCAGCTTCTCATCCCAGCGCTCCAGCGCCTCCGGCATCAGCGTGTGGTTGGTGTAAGCGAACAAGCGGCTGGTGATATGCCACGCCTCATCCCAGCTCAGCTGATGTTCATCCAGCAGCACACGCAGCATCTCGGGGATGGCGATGGTCGGATGGGTATCGTTGAGCTGGATCACCTCAAAGTCCGGCAGACTGTGAATGCTGCGGCCCGCCAGATGGTGACGGCGCAGGATGTCGGCTACGGCGCAGGCACACTGAAAATATTGCTGCATCAGACGCAGCCGCTTGCCGGCCTGATGGTTGTCATTGGGATAGAGCACTTTGGTGAGTTTTGCCGCCTCAATACCAGGCTGCTCCGCCTGAAGGAAATTGCCGTCGTTAAAGGCCGTCAGGTCAAACGGGTGCGCACTTACGGCCTGCCACAGGCGCAGCGGCAGTGTCACGCCGTTGCGGTAGCCGGTCACCGGCAAATCCCAGGCCTCACCACGCAGCGTAAAATCGGGAAGCCAGCGTACACCGCCATCCTCACGCTTTTCCACCCGGCCGCCCATCGCAACGTCCACATCCAGCGCCGCATTGTGACGAAACCACGGATAGCGTTCACGCTGCCAGTCATCGGGCGCTTCAATCTGCTTACCCTCCTCGAAAGACTGGCGGAACAGGCCATACTGATAATTCAGCCCGTGGCCGGTGGCGGACTGCCCCACCGTTGCCATCGAATCCATATAGCAGGCGGCGAGTCGCCCCAGCCCGCCGTTGCCGAGTGCCGGGTCGATCTCCTGCTCCAGCAATTCGGTTAAATCAAGTTGCTGCTCAGCCAGCGCCGCTTTGACCTCGTCATACCAGCCGAGATTCAGCAGATTGTTGCCGGTCAGACGACCAATGAGAAACTCCATCGACAGGTAATTTACGTGACGCTGCTGCTTAGCCGGACGCGGTGCCGGCTGGGTATCGAGCAGTTCTGCCAGTGCCGCACTGACCGCCTGCCACGCCTGGTGCGAGGTCATCTGTTGGGCGGAATGGAGACTCAACTGTTGCCACTGTCGGGTCAGGGCAGCGGTAAAACGGGCTTTATTAAATTTTTGCTGCGGCATATCACTCCCTTCTGTTACGCAATGAGGTGAAGCAAAACAAAAATAGAAAGCGCACGGGCTGGCAACCGGGTGCCAGCAACCGTTAAGTTAAGACGTGAGTGGGGGAAAAAGCGACAACAATCAAAGAAAAACGCCAGCCGGGTGGCTGGCGTCGCAGGAATCAGCAGAGTTCGAGGTGAACCTCATGCTGCTCAATCACTTTCATGACGCTGGCTGGCGGCATTTTATCGGTGTAGAGATAATCCAGCAGACTCATGTTGCCAAGGTTAACCATGGCATTTCGGCCAAATTTCGAGTGATCCACCACCAGCATCGCGCAGCGTGAATTTTCTATAATCGCGCGTTTGGTGCGGACTTCGTGATAGTCGAACTCCAGCAGCGACCCATCCATGTCGATGCCGCTGATCCCCAGGATGCCGTAATCGAGCCGGAACTGAGAAATAAAGTCGAGCGTCGCTTCCCCCATCACGGCGCCATCGCGGGTGCGCACTTCACCGCCCGCGATAATCACCCGGAAATCGGGTTTGCCCATTAACAGCATCGCGACGTTAAGGTTATTGGTCACCACACGTAAATTGCTGTGGTTGAGCAGCGCATGCGCCACCGCTTCCGGCGTGGTGCCAATATCAATAAACAGCGTAGCGCCATCCGGGATCTGGCTGGCTACACGCTGCGCAATCCGCGCTTTTTCCGCTGACCACATCATTTTGCGATCGTGCCAGGCGGTATTCTCAGAGCTGGAAGGAAGCGCCGCGCCGCCGTGGTGGCGCTGAATTTTGTTTTGATCGGCCAAATCGTTGAGGTCGCGACGAATGGTCTGCGGGCTGACCTCAAAATGATCTACCAGCTCCTCAGTACTGACATATCCCTGACGACGGACTAAATCGATAATCGCGTCATGACGTTGCGTCTGCTTCACGTTCCTCTCCTGTTAACCCGCTAAACCTGTCTATCGACGCGTGACGTTACGCGTATCGACCAGCGCCATCGCCAGCCCGACCACCAGACCAGCAACGTGCGCCGCGTTGGCAATCGCCAGACCAAAGACGCCGAACCAGCCAATCACCAGCCAGACCACCGCAAAACCGATCAATCCCCGTTCAAGATAGACGCCGCTGTCGGGATCGCGCTCACCGCGTAGCCAGCAGTAACCCATCAGGGCATAGACCACGCCCGACAGACCACCAAACCAGATGCCACTGAACTTCGCCTGCAGCCAGCCGCTGAGCAGCGCCGAAATCAGCATAATTACAAACAGTTTGCCGCTGCCCAGACGCTTTTCAACCGCGCCGCCGAGATACCACCACCACATCAGATTAAACAGGATGTGCAGCAGTGAAAAGTGCAGCAGCGCATGACTGAACCAGCGCCAGACCTGAAGATGCTGGTCGGCATCCGGCCAGGAGAGCCACGCCATCACGGCCTGATCGCCCATGACCTGCATCAGAATAAAGACCGCGATGCAGAGCACCATCAGGGTCATGGTCAGCGGACCGGCACGCTCGCGGATGTTCGCCCAGATATTGCTACGCTCATAGCGCAAACCGCTGTCAGTCTTGCCGCTGTGCCAGCTGGCGGCCTGATAGCGCGGATGGTTAGGGTCATGCAGAAACTGCTGAAGTTCGTTTTCGACCACTGCAATCTTGCTCTCATCATCCAGCATGATGACGTAGTGATTTTCATGCTCAATACGCAACGTGATGCCCTGCGTCGCCATGTAGTCAACAAACGCCTGCGCCATGCGCGGCTGATTAAATTGGGTAATGCGCATCATTAACTCTCCATGTGACGAGCAGCAAGCTATTCACTGCCAGAGGCAACCTGCTGAGGGAAGGCGGCACGCCAGGCATCAAAGCCGCCATCAATGCTGTACGCCGCGCTGAAGCCCTGTCCCAGAAGATACTGCGCCGCACTTTTGCTGCTATTACCGTGATAGCACATCACCAGCACGGGCAGGCTTTGATCCGCGCCACTGACAAACTCGCTGAGGTTGGCGTTGGTCAGATGCAGCGCGCCCGCCGCATGGCCAAGGGCATAACTTTGCGGATCACGGATATCCACCAGCAGCGCACCCTGCGCCAGACGCGCCTGCGCCTGCTGCACATCAATACATTCAAACGTTTCCATGGGATCTCTCATAACAGCATCACAATAGCGCGTAGTGTAACCCGATAATCCGCGCCGATAACCTGACAATCGTTACGGCTATCTGTTTTTTTGGTGGGCAGAATGTTAGCTATATCACGCAAAAATGTTTTTACCGGGTTAAAGACTGGCGTAAATGTTGGTTTGCGATTATGATTATGCTCGAAAACGAACATAAGAGAACTATTCCGAACATCGGAGGAGATGACGTGGAAACCAAAGACCTGATCGTGATCGGCGGCGGCATCAACGGTGCCGGCATTGCAGCAGACGCTGCAGGACGCGGACTGTCGGTGTTAATGCTGGAGGCGCGGGATTTGGCTTGCGCGACCTCTTCAGCCAGCTCAAAACTGATTCATGGCGGCTTGCGCTACCTTGAACATTACGAATTCCGCCTGGTCAGTGAAGCACTGGCCGAGCGCGAAGTCCTGCTGAAAATGGCGCCGCACCTGGCGTTTCCGATGCGCTTCCGCTTGCCGCACCGTCCGCATCTGCGTCCGGCGTGGATGATTCGTACCGGCCTGTTCATGTATGACCATCTTGGCAAGCGTACCAGCCTGCCAGGCAGCAAAAGTTTGCGATTTGGCGCGGATTCGGCCCTGAAGCCAGAAATCACGCGCGGATTCGAATACTCCGACTGCTGGGTAGATGATGCCCGCATGGTCGTTCTGAATGCGCAGGAAGTGGTTAAGCATGGTGGCGAAGTGCGTACCCGTACTCGTGTCACCCGCGCCTGGCGTGAAGGTGGCCTGTGGATGGTCGAAGCCGAAGATGTTGATACCGGCAAAACCTTTACCTGGCAGGCGAAAGGTCTGGTCAACGCGGCAGGCCCGTGGGTCAAACAGCTGTTCGACGACAGCCTGAAGCTGAAATCGCCTTACGGTATCCGCCTGATTAAAGGCAGCCATATTGTGGTGCCGCGCGTCCATACCGAGAAACAGGCTTATATCCTGCAGAACGAAGATAACCGCATCGTGTTTGTCATTCCCTGGATGGATGAGTTCTCAATCATCGGCACCACCGATGTGGAATACAAAGGCGATCCGAAAAGCGTCCATATCGACGACAGCGAGACCGAGTACCTGCTGAAAGTGTTCAACGGACACTTTAAAAAGCAGCTGACCGCCGACGATATCGTCTGGTCTTACTCGGGTGTCCGTCCGCTGTGCGATGACGAGTCTGATTCGCCGCAGGCGATCACTCGCGATTACACGCTGGATGTGCGCGATGATAACGGTCAGGCACCGCTGCTTTCCGTGTTTGGTGGCAAGCTGACCACTTATCGCAAGCTGGCAGAACATGCGCTGGAGAAACTGGCGAAGTACTATCCGAAAGCCGGCCCAGCCTGGACCAAAAACTGCGTGTTGCCGGGCGGTAATATCAACGGCACCAGCGATGATTATGCGGTCAGCCTGCGTCGTCGTTATCCGTTCATCACCGAAAACATGGCGCGCCACTTCTCACGCACTTACGGCAGCAGCACTGAAACCCTGCTGGCGGGTGCGAAAAGTCTGGACGATCTGGGTGAGAACTTCGGTCACGACTTCTATGAGGCGGAGTTACGCTACCTGGTGCAGCATGAATGGGTACGTGAGCTTGACGATGCTATCTGGCGTCGTACCAAACAGGGTATGTGGCTGACCAAAGAGCAGCAGGCCCGGGTGGCAGAGTGGCTGGCGGCCAAAGCCAAACCGGCACTGTCCCTGGCGTCATAAGCGAGCAATACAACAACAGAAAGCAGGCTTCGGCCTGCTTTTTTATTGGCTGCTTATTCGGTTAATATTCAGGCCAGCCGCATCCTCACACCTCATCAGAAGAAACGCCTGTCATCGAGCAAACCGGTATGACTGGCTTTGTTCATCATGAATACCGATTCAGGCTTTTGCCCCCCTGCAACCTTTTCTTCATGCTTCCCCGCGTAAACTCAACGCATCCTGACTGCGTATCCCCCTTTTCGCCATTGTTACCTTAAATCTAACGTTCCGTTTTTTTGCTTAATTGAACACCGTTTTAAGAAAGCTCAGACTTCCCTCAGCATAAACGTCAACAGAGCGATTCAAATCCGGAGGTTGAAATGAACACAGGCCAAACGCCTGCCCGGGAGTGGAACACACGCCGCAGTGAAAAAGCGCGTCGTCTGGCCTCCTTTCCCCTTGATGGCAAAGTTATTCCTGCTGAAAGAGCCGTTGAAGCATTTGAACAGTTAATCGCACCAGGCGACCGCGTGGTACTGGAAGGCAACAACCAGAAGCAGGCTGACTTTTTATCCCGCACCCTGGCGGCGGTGAATCCGGCGAAAATTCACGACCTGCATATGATTATGCCCAGCGTCGGCCGCAGCGAACATCTCGATATTTTTGAAAAAGGCATTGCCCGCAAACTCGACTTCTCCTTCTCCGGTCCCCAGAGCCTGCGCATGTCTCAGCTGTTGCAGGATGGTCAGCTGGAAATCGGCGCGATTCACACCTATATCGAACTCTATTCCCGTCTCTACGTTGACCTCAGTCCGAATGTGGCGCTGATTGCCGGCTATAAAGCCGACCGCAAAGGCAACCTTTATACCGGCCCGAGTACCGAAGATACCCCGGCGCTGGTGGAGGCCGCTGCGTTTCGTGACGGTATCGTGATAGCCCAGGTCAACGAACTGGTCGATGACGAAACCGACCTGCCGCGCGTCGATATTCCTGGCTCCTGGATTGACTACATCGTGGTGGCAGATAAACCGTTCTTTATCGAACCGCTGTTTACCCGCGATCCGCGCCTGATTAAGCAGGAGCATATCCTGATGGCGATGATGGCGATTAAAGGCATCTACGCCGAGCATCAGGTGCAGTCGCTTAACCACGGTATCGGTTTTAACACCGCCGCGATCGAACTGCTGCTGCCCACCTACGGCGAACAGCTTGGTCTGAAAGGCAAAATCTGTAAGCACTGGGCGCTGAACCCGCATCCGACGCTGATCCCGGCCATCGAGAGCGGCTGGGTGGAGAGCGTGCACTGTTTCGGCGGCGAGCTGGGGATGGAAGAGTATATCCGCGCCCGTCCCGACATCTTCTTTACCGGCAGCGACGGTTCAATGCGCTCTAACCGTGCGTTCTGTCAGCTGGCAGGTCAGTACGCGGTCGATATGTTTATCGGTGCCACCCTGCAGGTTGATGGCCTGGCCAACTCCTCTACCGTCACCCGTGGTCGTCTTTCCGGCTTCGGTGGCGCGCCAAACATGGGTCACGATCCCCACGGCCGCCGCCACGCAACACCCGCCTGGCTGAATATGATCACCGAGCCAGACCCGATGCAGCGCGGTAAAAAACTGGTGGTGCAGATGGTCGAGACCTTCCAGGCCGGTGCAAAACCAACCTTCGTTGAAACCCTCGATGCGGTTGAGGTGGCGAAATCCTCCGGTATGCCACTGGCGCCGGTGATGATCTACGGCGATGACGTGACGCACGTGCTGACCGAGGAAGGTATCGCCTATCTCTATCGGGCAGAAAGCCTTGAGGAACGTCGCGCCATGGTCGCCGCAGTCGCCGGAATTACCGATATCGGTCTGGGTGTGGATGCAGCACGCGTCGCTGCCCTGCGTAAAAGCGGCAAAGTAGTTTACCCGGAGGATATGGGTATTCGTCGCTCCGATGCCACCCGTTCACTGCTTGCCGCTGGCAGCGTCGCTGACCTGGTTGAATGGTCAGATGGCCTGTACAACCCGCCTGCTAAATTCCGGAGCTGGTAATGAAACTCCTGTCACAGACTCATGCCGAGGCGCAGGCCAGTCATCTGGCGACGATTGCGCGCGATTGCCTGATTGATGAAGCACGCCTGAGCCCCAAGCCGGGTCTGGTAGACAGTCGGGGAAACGGCGCACATCGGGATCTGACGCTGGCGCTGATGGAGCGTTCTGCCCACAGCCTGATGCCCACCTTTCTGGCGCTGGCCCGTCACAGCTGGCTTCGTCCCGCCGACATCGCCCTGCGCGAAACAGTCGGTCGGCTCGGCCGCGATGGCGAACAGCAGATGATGGCAGCAACCGGCGGCGTGAACACCCATCGGGGCGCGATCTGGGCGCTGGGATTGCTGGTCAGTGCCGCTGCCATGCAGGGTGGCACAGCCACGGCTGACACGCTGGCCCGCACCGCTGCCGCGCTGGCGAGCCTGCCCGACAGCCACGCCCCCAGAGTGTTCAGCAAAGGGTTAAAAGCGACGCACCGCTATCAGGTACCCGGCGCACGCGAAGAGGCGCAACAGGCATTTCCTCACGTGATGAAGCTGGCGCTGCCGCAGTTGCTGATCAGCCGTGCGGTTGGTGCCAGTGAGAGCGAAGCCCGGCTGGATGCGCTGATGGCAATCATGACTTCACTCAGCGATACCTGCGTGCTGTCACGTGCAGGCATGACCGGACTCGACGCCATGCAACAGGGCGCACGCGCCGTGCTGCTGGCAGGCGGCTGCCGTACAGCGGCGGGTCAGAGGGCGCTTCAGCAGCTTGACCGCCGGATGCTGGCGCTCAACGCCTCGCCGGGCGGAGCCGCCGATTTGCTGGCCGCAACGCTGTTTATCGATCGGGTCTGTTCGCCTGAACATTCTTATTTTTAGAGGCCATTATGGAACACATCACATTATCTCTACCTGCTAACCGCCTGCTCAGTGGCAGAGCGCTGGCCGGGGTCGTTGGTTCCGGTGATATGGAAGTGCTGTACACCGCAACTGAAGGCCAGACACTGAACGTCAATATCACCACCTCACTGGATAACAGCGACGCCCGCTGGAAAGCGCTGTTTGACCGCCTGAACTTAATCAACGGCCTGCCCGCCGGAGAGATGATTATCCACGATTTCGGTGCGACACCGGGCGTAGCGCGTATTCGTATTGAACAGGTTTTTGAGGAGGTGAGTCATGCGTAACGATGCCAGTTTTATTGAATTACGAGCCCGCGAACGTGCGCATGCGCTGCTGGATGCGGGCAGCTACCGCGAACTGCTGGATCCTTTTGAGGGCATCATGTCGCCCTGGCTGGCTCCGCAGGGCGTGGTGCCCCAATCCGATGATGGCATGGTCGTGGCACGCGGCACGCTGAACGGTCAGTCTGCGGTGGTGATCGCCATCGAAGGCACCTTCCAGGGCGGCAGCATGGGTGAAGTCTCCGGGGCGAAAATGGCGGCGGCGCTGGAGCTGGCGGCAGAAGACAATCGCAACGGCATCCCGACACAGGCGGTGCTCTGCCTTGAGACCGGTGGCGTGAGGTTACAGGAAGCGAACCTGGGGCTGGCAGCGATTGCCGATATTCATGCGGCGATTGTCGACCTGCGTCGCTACACCCCGGTGATCGGCATCGTCAGCGGCACCGTTGGCTGCTTCGGCGGGATGTCTATCGCCGCCGCGCTCTGCAGCTATCTGATTGTGACCCGTGAAGCCCGTCTGGGCCTGAACGGCCCGCAGGTGATTGAGCAGGAAGCGGGAATTGAAGAGTACGACTCTCGCGATCGTCCGTTTATCTGGAGCATGACCGGCGGCGAAATCCGCTACGCCAGTGGCCTGGTCGATGCGCTGGTGAATGACGGTATCAATGCCGTGAAAACCGCGATGCATGATTTTATTGCCAGGGGCGTTCCGGCGCAGAACCGCAGTGATAAGTATGACGACTTCCTGTCACGTCTGACGCAGTTCGATACCCGCCAGCAGGCGGACACCGCGCAGATTAAACAGCTTTTCGCCCGGGAGGAGAAATAATGACGCAGACAAGCAGCCGTGGTGCAACCTGGCTGGAAAAACTTGCACCTGATGCACAGCGCCTGAGCGGTCTGTGCGCCTCTGTTCAGGTGGCTGACGGCCAGCTTAATGGCGAAGATGTCCGCTTTATCGCCGTCGTGCCCGATGCCCAAAACCACTATCCGCGCGCCGCGCAGGGCGAAGTGGGTCTGCTGGAAGGCTGGACGCTGGCGAAAGTGGTGAATGAAACGCGGGAAGCTGACAAAAACAGCGCTGTGAAACGTCCGATTGTGGCGGTGATCGACGTCCCCAGTCAGGCCTACGGTCGCCGCGAAGAGGCGTTTGGCATTCACCAGGCGCTGGCAGGTGCAGCAGGCGCCTATGCGAATGCGCGCCTTGACGGTCATCCGGTGATTGGTCTGATTGTGGGTAAAGCAATGTCCGGTGCGTTCCTGGCACACGGATATCAGGCCAACCGCCTGATTGCGCTCAACGATCAGGGCGTGCTGGTCCATGCCATGGGCAAAGCGTCAGCGGCGCGCATCACACTGCGTTCGGTAGAGGCGCTGGAGAAACTGGCCGCCACCATTCCCCCAATGGCATATGACGTGAATAACTTCGCCACGCTGGGTCTGCTCTCTGATCTGCTGAACGTTGCTAATCCTGATGCGCCGTCTGACGCTGATGTGGCGATGGTCGAAATTGCATTACAGAAGGCGATCAGTGACGCGCGTCAGGATCCTACCCTGAAAAACCGCCTTGGCGCCTCTAATCGTCAAAGCTCCTCCCTGGTTCGCGAACGTATGCGCGCGACCTGGTAATGACATAAAAAAAACCAACCTGCCGAAACCGGTCTGACGGGGCGCATCGCGACGTGCGCCCCGGAGCAGTGGCCGTGTTCAGAATTATAAACATCGCTGTTTTTAAAGAATTTTTCTCTTAATTACAGGTGATTTATGATTTACATAATTGTTCATGCCCTTGCTCCAATTTTTATCACTATGCTGTTAGGTTTCTGGGCCGGTAAGGCCGGAATGGTCAATAACAGAGATGTCTCCCTGCTCAATATTTTCGTGATGGATTTTGCGCTGCCCGCTGCGCTGTTCAGTGCCACCGTACAGACACCCAGGTCGGGTATCGTGGCGCAGTCGCCGTTGATTGTGGTCTTAACCGGGGCGATGTGGATAACCTATGTGGCACTCTATTTCCTGGCGACCCGCCTGTTTAAAAAGTCGCCTCAGGATGCTGCGGTATTAACGCTGACTGTCGCCCTGCCCAATTACGCCGCGCTGGGGCTGCCGATTCTGGGCAGCGTACTGGGAGAAGGTTCAGCAACTTCACTTTCTGTTGCGGTTTCAATTGCCTGCGGCTCGGTGCTGATGACACCCTTCTGCCTGCTGATTCTGGAACGGGAAAAAGCGCGCATTGCCGGTGAGAATGTGGGTTCGACAGTGACCATGCTGCCGGTGCTGATGTGGCGCTCGCTCAAAAAGCCGATCGTTCTTGGCCCGCTGCTGGGTGTGGTGTTGTCGGCGCTGGGCTTCAGAATGCCGGAGCTGGTCATCTCAGCGATTAAGCCGCTGGGGCTGGCAGCCACCGCCGCCGCGCTGTTCCTGACCGGCGTGATCCTCTCCGCACGTCAGCTGAAACTCAACGCCATCGTCGGCGTCGGGACGGTTGCCAAACTGCTGATTCAGCCCTTTATCGCCTGGGGTCTGGTGCTGGCGCTGGGACTTCACGGGTCAGTGGCAATCACCGCTATTCTGATGATAGCGCTGTCAGCCGGTTTCTTTGGCGTGGTGTTCGGCAACCGCTTTGGCGTGCAGTCACCCGATGCTGAGGCCGTGCTGCTGCTAAGCTCAATTCTGTGTATTTTATCTTTACCGTTGTTCATTACGCTGACATCAGGAATGTAATATGCGTGCGCCGCGTCCCCACGATTTGCTCTGGCTGCGACACAGCAGTGCTTTAGCCACGATTCAGGAGAGCTGGGTCAGCCCGTTCTGGCATCCCGACATGCCGGTGGTGGTGCGGCGCGATCGCCATGAATCCGGTTTGATCCCGATTGGCGTGCGCGGTGAGCGACGTGAGCAACGCGCCGCTGGCTGGATCACGTCAGACACTATTATCCGCGTGGTGACGCCAGAATGGCTGGCTGAACGCACACGGCTGCTGGATTCGCCCTTTACGGCTTATGCGCCTGTCAGCGCGGCGATTTCGCTCAGCGAGACCGCCTGGCCGTGGCGCTGGGGCATTACCGGCAGCACCGGTTATGCGCTGGCAACGCAATGCCCTGTGTTGCACGCCGCCAGCGATCTGGATGTCATCATCCGCGCCCCGCAGCCACTGCCACGCGATGCGCTGCAACGCTGGCAGACAGCGACCGACGCGCTGAGCTGCCGGGTGGATACGCAGGTGGAAACGCCGTCTGGCGCCTTTGCTCTGAACGAGTGGCTACGCGAGGAGCGCGTGCTGTTAAAAACCGACACCGGACCGATCCTGACCGCTTCACCCTGGAGCAGGGAGAATCCATGAAAATACTCTTTACCTTCCCCGGCCAGGGCACCCAGCGTGCCGGGATGCTGCAACATCTGCCTGAGGGCGATGCGCTGAAAAGCCGCGTGCGTGCGGTGCTGGGCGAAGAAGCTGACCGGCTCGACAGTGCCGATGCACTGCGCCACACCCGCGCCGTGCAGCTCTGTCTGCTGATTTCAGGTGTTGCCTGGGCGCGCGAACTGATCCGCCGTGGGGTGAAACCCGATATCGTCAGCGGTTTATCGATTGGCGCGTTTCCTGCGGCGGTGATTTCCGGCGCGCTGGATTTCAGCGACGCTCTGCGGCTGGTTGCGCTGCGCGGCGATCTGATGGAGCAGGCGTATCCGCAGGGATATGGCCTGACCGCGATCACTGGCTTAACGCTGAGCCAGCTGGAGAAACTGCTACCCGGCAGCAACACCTACATCGCGAACCTCAATGCGGAAACGCAGATTGTGATTGCTGGCCGCGACGAGGATATGGCAGTGGTCGCGCAGAGGGCGCTGGATGCGGGAGCCAGTAAAGCGATTAAGCTCGCGGTGAGCGTGCCGTCGCACTGCGCGCTGCTGGATAAACCCGCCGCCGAACTGGCTCGCGCCTTTGCGTCCGTCACCCTCTCCCGCCCCGATTGTGCCTACCTCAGCGGCTCAACCGCGCGGGTGATTTGGGAGCCGGAGAAAATTGCCGACGATCTTGCCTTTAATATGGCGCGCACGGTGCAGTGGAATGATGCGATGGTTGCAGCGAATCAGCGTGATGCCCGACTGGCCATTGAGATGCCGCCTGGCAGTGTGCTGACCGGTCTGACGCGTCAGGCGAACTGGCAGGGCGAAGCGATTTGTCTGGAGCGCAATAGCGTGGAGGTAGCACTGCATCTCGTTAAACGGTTACATCAGTAAGGCTGCGGGCGTACATTCGCCCTTCTGCCGCCAGGGCCAGCAGGTCATTGTCACGTTCGCGGTGATGTGAGTAGACAATCGAGATCTGCTGACGCATCTGGTAAGGCTCAGCCAGCCTCAGCAGCTGGATGTTATTTTCATACACCTTCTTCATCCGTCCCGGAATCAGCGCCAGACCCACGCCCGCCTGCACCAGGCTTATCATCGAGAAGATGTCATTTACCTGAGTAACCATGCGCGGTTCAAATCCGGCAATCTGAAATGCCTCCTGTGAACCGGCATAAGTGGCGAATCCCTCTGCCAGTGAGACAAAATCACGGTCAGCATAATCACGCAGATCCACCGGTCCGGATTCGCTCTGCGATTCTTCAGCCGGCATGGCCAGAAAGATGCTGTCTGTGAACAGCGGAATCACTTCAAATTGCGCATCACTGAGTTCGCCCTCATCGGTGGCGATCAGAATCGCATCCAGCGCGTCATCTTCCAGCATATTGAGCAGCATCTGATTCGACCCCATAGTCAGGTCAAGCTCCAGTGCTGGACGACGCAGCTTCATGCCCATGATCAGGCGGGGAATGGTTTCAAGCGTCAGCGAGTAGAGTGTGCCAAGCCGCAGGCGACCCCCGCCGATACCCGCCACTTTGCGCGCCTCTTCAATGCCTTTGCCCATCAGTGTGGTCACGTCGCGACAATAGTCCAGCAGCGTCCAGGCAGCCGGCAGCGGCACCAGGTTGCGGCCTTTATGAATAAACAGCGGGCAGTCGATGCCCTCTTCCAGCGTGTGCAGGGCGCGATGCACGCTGACGCTGCTCAGCTCCAGCGCTTCCGCCGTGCGGGCGATATTGCCTTTGCTCATAAACATCATGAAGACGCTGAGCTTACGGAAGGTAATTTCCTGGTTAATGTTGTCACTCATTGGCTGCGGTTGCCTGTAGGGTCGTTTTGCATGTCCGCATAGTAACGATTCTTCACCAGGGTGTAATGATCACGCTCGCACAACGGGCATTTACAGGCCCGGAGTCGATAAGCGGCTGAATTTTTTAGAGGTGTGTGGCGTGGGAGAGAAGCAGAAAGAGGAAGAGTGCGGCCGATCCCTCGGCCGCAGAGAAAACAAAATTTACTGCAGGAGCCTTACAACCTTACCGGCGAGATATTCCAGATCTCGTCAGCGTACTCCTGAATAGTACGGTCCGACGAGAAGTAGCCCATTCCGGCGATGTTTTTCGCCGCGCGGCGCTGCCACTCATCCGGCTTACGGTAGAGCGCATCCACCTTATCCTGGGTATCTACGTAGCTGCGATAATCCGCCAGTAACTGATAGTGATCGCCGAAGTTAACCAGTGAATCGAACAGATTGCGGTAGCGGCCCGGATCCTGCGGACTAAACAGACCTGAAGCAATCTGGGTCAGCACCTGGTGCAGTTCCTCATCGCCTTCGTAATAGTCACGCGGGTTATAGCCGTTCTTACGCAGCGCTTCGACCTGTGGCGTGGTATTCCCGAAGATAAAGATGTTCTCTTCACCAACGTGATCCAGCATCTCAACGTTAGCCCCATCCAGCGTACCGATAGTCAGCGCGCCATTCAGCGCAAACTTCATGTTACTGGTGCCGGAGGCTTCAGTGCCTGCGGTGGAGATCTGTTCAGAAAGATCGGCTGCCGGAATGATGATCTGCGCCAGACTCACGCTGTAGTTCGGGATGAAAACAACCTTAAGCTTGTTCTTCACCTGCGGATCATTGTTGATCACATTCGCGACATCGTTGATCAGGTGAATAATGTGCTTGGCAACGTAATACGCTGATGCCGCTTTACCGGCAAAGATATTCACGCGCGGCACCCAGTTCGCCTGCGGATCGGCCTTGATTCGGTTGTAGCGGGTGATCACATGCAGCACATTGAGTAACTGGCGTTTGTACTCGTGAATACGCTTGATCTGCACATCGAATAGCGCATTCGGGTCGAGCACCACGTCCAGATTCTTCGCGACCCAGTCAGCCAGGCGGCGCTTATTCTGATGCTTGGCGACCGCCACTTTTTCAATAAACGCCGGATAGTCGATCTGCGCTTTCAGTTCGCTCAGCTGACTGAGATCGGTGCGCCAGTTACGACCAATCTCCTCATCCAGCACCTCTGACAGCGCCGGGTTGGCCAGCGCCAGCCAGCGACGTGGCGTCACGCCGTTGGTTTTGTTACAGAAACGCCCTGGGAACAGGCGCGAGAAATCGGCAAACAGAGACTGCACCATCAGATTGGAGTGCAGCTCAGACACGCCGTTCACTTTGTGACTGACCACAACCGCCAGCCAGCCCATGCGAATCCGGCGGCCGTCGTTCTCATCAATGATCGAAATGCGTGACAGCAGATCCAAATCATCCGGGTAGTGATCCTGAATGGTCTTGAGGAAGAAGTCGTTAATCTCGAAAATAATGCTGAGGTGACGCGGCAGGATCTTGCCGATCATATCAACCGGCCAGGTCTCCAGCGCTTCGGTCATCAGCGTATGGTTGGTATAGGAGAAGACCTGACAGCAAACGTCAAAAGCGCTGTCCCAGCTGAATTTATGGTCGTCGATCAGCAGGCGCATCAGTTCAGGGATCGCCAATACCGGATGGGTATCGTTGAGGTGAATGGCGATTTTGTCCGCCAGGTTGTCCCAGGTCTGATGCATCCGCCAGTGACGATTCAGGATGTCCTGCACCGTCGCGGAGACCAGGAAATATTCCTGACGCAGACGCAGTTCACGGCCGGAATAGGTGGAGTCATCCGGATAGAGCACGCGCGACACGTTCTCAGAGTGGTTTTTATCTTCCACTGCCGCAAAATAATCACCCTGGTTAAACTTACCGAGGTTGATTTCGTTGCTGGCCTGCGCACCCCAAAGTCGTAAGGTGTTGGTGGCGTCGGTGTCGAAGCCCGGGATGATCTGGTCATAAGCCATCGCCAGAATCTCTTCGGTCTCCAGCCAGCGCACTTTCGTGCCTTCATGCTGCACGCGACCGCCGAAACGCACTTTGTAACGGGTATTGAAACGCTGGAATTCCCACGGATTACCATACTCAAGCCAGTAATCCGGAGACTCTTTCTGCTCACCTTCCACGATGTTCTGTTTGAACATGCCGTAGTCATAGCGGATGCCGTAGCCACGGCCCGGCATGCCCAGCGTCGCCAGCGAATCGAGGAAACAGGCCGCCAGGCGACCGAGACCGCCGTTGCCCAGTCCCGGATCGTTCTCCTCTTCCATCAGCTCGGCCAGATCCAGCCCCATCTCATCCAGCGCCTGGTTGAGATCGTCATAAATCCCCATCGCCAGCAGCGCATTCCCCAGCGTGCGGCCCATCAGGAACTCCATCGACAGGTAATAAACCTGGCGGACATCCTGAGAGAGCTGGGCACGGCTGGAACGCAGCCAGCGCTCCACCATCCGGTCGCGCACCGCCAGCAGCGAGGCGTTGAGCCACTCGTGCTTGTTGGCAATAGAGGGATCTTTGCCGATGGTAAACATCAGTTTGTAGGCAATCGAATGCTTTAAGGCATCAACCGTCAACGTTGGTGAGGCGTAAGTGAAAGGTGCATTCATATCCAGTTTTCCCAATCCGTTACATCAAACGTTGGTAGAGATCACGGTAGGCTGTTGCTGCCACCTGCCAGCTAAAGTCCATTGCCATCGCCTGGCGCTGAACATAGCGCCATAACGAAGGACGGGACCACAATACGAACGCACGTCGGATGGCCCGTAACAGCGACCAGGCATTGGCATCTTCGAAACTGAATCCACTGGCGATACCGTCGGCCAGATTCTCTAACGAGCTATCATTAACGGTATCGGCCAGTCCACCCGTACGTCGCACTAACGGCAACGTACCATACTTCAGGCCATAAAGTTGTGTCAGACCGCAGGGCTCAAAGCGACTCGGCACCACAATGACGTCCGCGCCACCCACAATGCGGTGTGAAAATGCTTCGTGATAGCCAATCTGCACGCCTACACTTCCGGGATGTTCTGCCGCCGCCGCCAGGAATCCCTGTTGCAGTTCGGCATCGCCCTGACCCAGCAGCACCAGCTGTCCGCCCTGCGCCAGCAAGCCAGGCAGCGCCTCTAAAACCAGGTCCAGACCTTTCTGTTTAGTCAGGCGGCTGATCACGCAGAACACCGGCGCTTTATCATCCACTTTCAGGCCCATCGCAACCTGCAGCTGACGTTTATTTTCTGCTTTTGCTTCCAGCGTGTCGCGGTTATAGCGTGCGCTCAGCAGCAGGTCGTGCGCCGGATCCCAGATAGAGGGATCAACGCCATTAAGAATCCCGCTAAGACGACCTTCCCGCATCCGCTGCGCCAGCAGGGTTTCCATGCCGTAAGCATATTCAGCAGAGGTAATTTCATGGGCGTAAGTCGGACTGACCGCCGTGATATGGTCGGCGTAAAAGAGCCCCGCTTTCAGGAAAGAGATCTGACCGAAGAACTCCAGCCCATGCATGTTAAAGAATGACCATGGCAGGCCAATCTCATCCATATGATGCGCCATGAACAGGCCCTGATACGCCAGGTTGTGCACCGTGAACACCGACTTAGCCGGACGTCCTCGCGCTTCCAGATAGGCGCAGGTCAGGCCTGCATGCCAGTCATGCGCATGCACGATATCGGGACGCCACATGGAATCCATGCCACACGCCAGTTCGCAGCCAACCCAGCCCAGCAGCGCAAAGCGCAGATAGTTGTCGACATACGCAAACTGCGACTCATCATGATAAGGACTACCAGGACGATCGTAGAGGCCGGGCGCATCAATTAAGTAGATGCCCACACCGTTAAATTCACCAAATAACAGACGTATATGACCAGCAAATGTCTCTCGCTCCGTCACTACCTGGAGATCAGGTATGCCTTTGCGCAATGCGGGAAAAGCAGGCAACAGCACCCGCGTATCCGTACCGCCCGCAATTTGCGCCTGAGGTAATGCCCCGACTACATCAGCCAGTCCGCCCGTTTTCAGCAGCGGGAAAAGTTCTGAACAGACATGTAAAACCTGCATCCTCGACCTCATTAAGTTATCCGGCACGCTCCGCGTGCCGATTGCGTAAGTTCCGCTTATCGCTTACAGCCCCGCTTTGGCCAGTCTGGCCAGCATGGCGCGGGTTACCAGTACGATCCCTTCATCCGAACGATGAAACCGGCGACTGTCTTCATCGGGGTTTTCGCCAATCACCATGCCTTCCGGCAGTTCGCAGGCGCGATCAATCACGCAGCGACGCAGACGACACGATCGGCCAACGACCACATCAGGCAGCAGTACAGTTGAATCGATATTGCAAAACGAGTTAACGCGTACCCGTGGGAACAGCACCGAGTTGACCACCACCGAACCGGAGATGATGCAGCCGCCTGAAACCAATGAATTCATGGTCATCCCGTGACTGCCGGAACGATCCTGAACAAATTTGGCTGGCGGCAGCGGCTCCATATGGGTACGAATCGGCCAGGTGACGTCATACATATCGAGTTCCGGCATCACCGATGCCAGGTCGAGATTGGCGCGCCAGTAGGCTTCCAGCGTCCCGACATCACGCCAGTAAGGTGGCGCGTTGTCGTCGTTCTGAACGCAGGAGAGCGCGAAAGAGTGTGCATAGCCTTCGCCACTTGCCACAATTTTCGGCAGAATATCTTTGCCAAAGTCATGGTTAGAGCCTGGCGTCTGCAGATCTTCCTCCAGCAACGCATAGAGATAGTCCGCGTTAAAAACGTAGATCCCCATGCTGGCCAGCGCCTGCGTGTCATCACCTGGCATGGTAGGCGGCTTCGCAGGTTTTTCCACGAAGTCGATCACCATGTTCTCTTCGTTCACCGCCATCACACCAAACGCCGTGGCTTCATGTACCGGCACGGGCAAACAGGCAATGGTACATTTCGCCTCGTTGACCACGTGATCCAGCAGCATGCGTGAATAATCCATCTTATAAATGTGGTCCCCGGCAAGGATCACGATGTACTGCGCCTGATAGCGGCGAATCACATCAAGGTTTTGCGTCACGGCATCGGCCGTACCGCGATACCACTGTTCGGTCGAAAAGCGCTGCTGCGCTGGCAGCAAATCGACAAACTCATTCATCTCTTCATTGAAGATGGACCAGCCACGCTGGATATGCTGAGTCAGGGTATGGGACTGATACTGCGTAATCACGCCAATCCGTCGGATACCGGAGTTAACGCAGTTGGAGAGGGCAAAGTCGATAATGCGGAACTTGCCGCCGAAATGCACCGCAGGTTTGGCACGCTTAGCCGTTAAATCGACCAGTCGCGTGCCGCGTCCGCCGGCGAGGATCAGAGCAACCGTCTGTGTAGGGAGCTGGCGGGCCAGCATCAGGTGATCTGTTCTATCTAACTTAACCATGTCTGACTCCTTATGATTGCTTTTGGAACACGCACACACCGTGTGCGGGACCATGCCAGACAGTTAACAGGATGGGGTTGTCGTCCCCGGCGAAAGGAGGAAGGGCACGCCATTCTCCGTCTGGTAACACGATGTCATTCACCGTATCCGTGGCGTTTATTGTTATTAACCAGCGGCCGGACAGCAGGATCTGCAATCTGTGCATTCCCTGTGCCCATTCATCGTGTTGCAGTGGCTGGCCACCGGCATTGAGCCACTGCACATTGCCGTCACCGTCCTGCCACCAGCGATCTGCGGTCAGCGCCGGAATGCGCTGGCGCAGAGCAATCAGTGCTGCGGTGAATCCGACTAATCCTTTCTCATCCGCCTGCCAGTCAAGCCAGCTCAGCGCGTTGTCCTGACAGTAAGCGTTGTTATTACCGCGCTGGGTGTGGCCACGCTCGTCACCTGCCAGCAGCATCGGCGTGCCCTGTGACAGCAGCAGCGTCGTCAGCAGTGCCCGTACGCTGCGGCGACGGCGTTCAATGACGTCAAAGCTGACGTTCAGCCCCTCTTTGCCGTGGTTGTGACTGTAGTTATCACCATGGCCATCGCGGTTATCTTCCCCGTTCGCCTCATTGTGTTTACGTTCAAAGCTCACCACATCCCACAGCGTAAAGCCGTCGTGGGCGGTGATGAGATTAACCGTGGCGTGTGGCGGCCGGTCGTCGTGCTGGTAGAGATCGCTGGAGGCGGCAAAGCGGCGAACGAACTCGCCATTGCTTAAGCCACCATGGAGCCAGTATTGACGCGCGGTGTCGCGAAACTTATCGTTCCATTCGGCAAACGGTGGCGGAAAGCGGCCAACCTGATAGCCGTCAGGGCCGATATCCCAGGGTTCCGCAATCAGCTTGACCTGAGAGAGCAGCGGACAGGCGCGTATCGCGTCAAAAAAGGGCGCATCACGCTGGTAATCGGGCGTGCGGCCCAGCACCGGCGCAAGGTCAAAGCGGAAGCCGTCGACGTGGCAGACCCGCACCCAGTAGCGCAGCGCCTCCAGGGCCCACGTCATCACCTGCGGATGGTGGATATTCAGTGTGTTGCCGCAGCCGGTCCAGTTCTGATACTCACCCTGCTCATCCAGCCAGTAGTAGCTGGCGTTATCGATGCCGCGCATTGAAATCGTCGGGCCAATCACATCCAGTTCGGCTGTGTGGTTAAACACCACATCCAGCACCACTTCGATACCCGCAGCATGCAGGTTTTTAACCGCCTGCTGGAACTCCTGAAGCGGCGTTACGCCCGGCTGACCGGAGGCGTACCGGGGATCCACCGCCCAAAGTGCAAAGGGGTTGTAGCCCCAGTAGTTACTCAGGCCAAGCTGCAGCAGTCGCGGTTCACTGGCGAAATGGGCAACCGGCAGCAGCTCAAGAGTGGTAATCCCCAGATCGCGCAGGTAATTCACCATAACAGGATGACCCAGCGCCGCGTAAGTCCCGCGTAACGTTTCCGGAATTTCCGGATGCTGCTGCGTCAGGCCGCGCACGTGGGCTTCATAAATCACTGTGTTACCCCACGGGATACGTGGTGCGACATCGCCCTGCCAGTCAAAATCCTCCGCGACGACCCGGGACTTCGGCGCAATCGCCGCGTTGTCATGCGGATCGGGCTGCGCTTCACCGCCATGAAACAGCGGATCATCAGGCACATCGCCTTCCACGGCGCGGGCGCAGGGGTCAACCAGCAACTTCGCCGGATTAAAACGGTGTCCCTGCTGCGGCGCCCAGGGGCCATGCACCCGGTAGCCATAGCGCTGTCCCGGTTTTAACGCCGGAACATAACCGTGCCAGATATCCCCACTGCGGCCAGGCAGGTCAAGACGCTGTTCCGCGCCCTGTTCATCAAACAGGCAGAGCTCTACGCGCTCTGCATGCTGTGAGAACAGGGTGAAGTTAACGCCTTTGCCATCGTAACTGGCACCCAGCGGTTCGGGATCGCCGGCAGTGATGGTCATTCAGCCTCCCGCACCAGCCATACTGTTGCCAGCGGTGGCAGATTGAGACTCAGCGACTGCGGTCGTCCGTGGCTCTCCTGCTCATCGGTATGTACCCGCTGATTTCGCACGTCACTGCCGTGATAATCATGCTGGTCGGTATTCAGCACCTCGCGCCAGTAGCCCGGCTGGTTGACGCCAAAGCGATAACCCGGGCGCGGCACCGGCGTAAAGTTACTGACCACGATCACTTCGTTGCCTTCACGATCGCGGCGCACAAAGGCGAAGACGGAATGCTCTGCGTCGTCTACCACTAACCACTCAAAGCCTGCCGGATCGAAGTCGAGCTGATGCAGCGGCGTGTAGTATTGATAGGTATGGTTGAGATCACGCACCAGACGCTGAACGCCGTTGTGCCAGTTATCCTCCCCTTCCAGCAAATGCCAGTCGAGACTGACGTCATGGTTCCACTCACGGCCCTGGGCAAATTCATTGCCCATAAACAGCAATTTTTTGCCCGGGAAGGCCCACATCCAGCCGTAGTAGGCACGCAGGTTGGCGAACTTCTGCCAGGCATCGCCCGGCATACGATCCAGAATCGAGCGTTTACCGTGCACCACTTCATCATGCGATAGCGGCAGCACAAAGTTTTCAGTGTAGTTGTACATCATGCCGAAGCTCATCAAATTGTGATGATGCTTGCGGTAAATGGGATCGACTTTCATGTAGTCGAGGGTGTCGTGCATCCAGCCCAGATTCCATTTGAACCAGAAGCCCAGCCCGCCACCTTCAGTTGGACGCGTCACGCCAGGATAGTCTGTAGACTCTTCAGCCATTGTCACCGACCCGGATGCTACCGTGCCGAGCGTGCGGTTGGTGTAGCGCAGGAACTCAATCGCTTCCAGGTTCTCACGGCCACCGTACTGATTTGGCACCCACTCCCCTTCACTGCGGCTGTAGTCGCGGTAAATCATCGACGCGACCGCATCCACACGCAGGCCATCGATGCCAAAGCGCTCCGTCCAGTAGAGCGCATTACCCGACAGGTAGTTGCTCACTTCGCGGCGGCCAAAGTTGTAGATCAGGGTGTTCCAGTCCTGGTGGAAGCCTTCACGCGGATCGCTGTGCTCATAGAGCTCTGTTCCGTCGTACTTCGCCAGACCGAAATCATCGCTGGGGAAATGGCCTGGCACCCAGTCGAGCAGCACGTTGAGGCCCGCTTCATGGGCAGCGTCAATGAAGGCGCGAAACTCGTCACGCGTACCAAAACGGCGGGTCGGCGCATACATGCCCAGCGGCTGATAGCCCCAGCTGCCGTCAAACGGATGTTCGTTAACGGGCAGCAGTTCGATATGGGTAAAGCCCATCTCTTTAACGTAAGGCACCAGCTGTTCAGCCAGCTCTTTGTAGCTCAGCCAGAAGTTGTTGTCGGTGTGACGACGCCAGGAACCCAGGTGGACTTCATAGATTGAGATGGGCGCGTCGAAAGCGTTGGCGGCCTTGCGCTCCTCTTTCATCTCAACCGGCTCCGGCAGACCACAAATCATCGACGCCGTCTGCGGACGCATCTGTGCCTCAAAGGCGTACGGGTCCGCTTTGATGCGCAGCTCACCATTGGCATCGATAATTTCATATTTGTAGAGCTGGCCATTAACCGCACCTGGCACAAACAGCTCCCAGATACCTAACTCCTGACGCAGACGCATCGGATGACGGCGGCCATCCCAGAAGTTGAAATCGCCAACCACGGAAACGCGACGGGCATTGGGTGCCCAGACGCAGAAACGGGTGCCGAAGACGCCATCAATCACGTCGCCGTGCGCGCCCAGCGTCTCATAAGGGCGCAGGTGCGTCCCTTCCGCCAGCAGCCACAGATCCATCTCCTGCAGCAGCGGGCCGAAACGATAGGCATCATCGACGAGGTTTTGCTGACCATGCCAGTTGACCGCCAGCTGATAACGGAATGGATTTTTACGGCGTGGAATGACGCCACTGAAGAAGCCGCGTGCATCTTCACACACCAGCTGAGCCAGTTTGCGCCCGGTGGAGGTTTCAATGACCCACACTTCAAGCGCTTCGGGGAGCAATGCCCTGACCTCAAGGCCTTGCTGAGTTCGGTGCATCCCTAGTAACGAAAAAGGGTCGGCATAATTACCCGCAAACAGGGCATTGATCGCATCGCGATCGGGAAGCTCTGACATGACTTTCTTCCTGTGATAATTGGCAGCCGAAATGAACGCAACATAGCCTGTCGCGCTTCACCTGCGCTGCTCTTCATTGAGCCATACGTACAACGACAAAGCAGTCAGGCCATTCCATGGGAAAAGTGTTTTTGTCGCGTACCACAACCATTTAATCCGGAAAGCACAAGGGTTACCTGTGGCACATCATGGTTAAATCATAGCTTGGTCACGGCAGTTGCCATGGACTTAAGCAAAATATTCTTTAACGGCTGGCAAAAAAGGGAAGCTGATCACTGAGTAAGCGAAACGGCAGGTTGTTTTGCATACGACAAAAACAAAAAAGGCCGGGTAAATCCGGCCTTTGGTGCTATTTCTGTTTAGCTGATTAACAACCGCAGCATGCGACGTAGCGGTTCGGCTGCGCCCCATAACAACTGGTCGCCCACCGTGAAGGCCGAGAGATATTCCGGCCCCATGTTGAGTTTCCGTAACCGGCCAACGGGTGTGGTGAGCGTGCCGGTGACAGCGGCAGGCGTCAGTTCACGCATCGTCAGCTCACGGTCATTTGGCACCACCTTGACCCACTCATTGTGAGAGGCCAGCAGCTGTTCGATTTCCGCCAGCGGCAGGTCGCGTTTCAGTTTCAGCGTAAAGGCCTGGCTGTGACAGCGCAGCGCACCGACACGTACGCACAAGCCATCAACCGGGATGACTTTAGAGGTGGCAAGGATTTTGTTGGTCTCTGCCTGGCCTTTCCACTCTTCGCGGCTCTGGCCGTTGTCCAGCTGCTTATCAATCCACGGAATCAGGCTGCCCGCCAGCGGTACGCCGAAGTTGTCGGTCGGTAACGTGCCGGAACGGGTGAAGTCGGTCACGCTACGCTCAATGTCGAGAATGGCGGAAGCCGGGTTCTGCAATGCAGGCGCAACGTGATCGTGCAGCATGCCCATCTGGGTCAGCAATTCGCGCATGTGGCGCGCACCGCCACCCGAGGCTGCCTGATAGGTGGCAACTGAGGCCCACTCAACCAGATCCTGAGCAAACAAACCGCCCAGTGACATCAGCATCAGGCTGACGGTACAGTTACCGCCAACAAAGGTTTTGATGCCACGGTCGATGCCGTCACGAATAACCGCGTGGTTAACCGGATCGAGGATGATGATGGCATCCTCTTTCATGCGCAGCGTGGAGGCCGCATCAATCCAGTATCCCTGCCAGCCGCTGGCGCGCAGCTTAGGATAGACGTCACTGGTGTAGTCGCCACCCTGGCAGGTAATAATGATATCCAGCGCGCGCAGCGCCTCAATATCAAACGCATCCTGCAGTGTGCCCTGCTGTTTGCCCGCAAACGCGGGTGCCGCCTGACCATGCTGCGACGTCGAGAAGAAGACCGGATTGATTGCATCAAAATCACGCTCTTCACTCATGCGGGACATCAGCACTGAGCCGACCATGCCGCGCCAACCAACAAAACCTACATTCTTCATGTCGTGTCCGTCTAAGGCAGTTACACCTGCTTTTCATTTCAGAGGAGAGAGCGGCGTGCTATTTTCACGCCGCTCTGCGTAATAATAAGATTTACCTGTGTCCCCTCACTCTACAAAATGCAGGCCGGGTAGCAAGTGAATTAATTCGATTACGCTAACTTTTTCAGCAGCGTAACTAATAACTCTGCTTTTTCGCGAACAACATGGCGTAAAACCGATGACTGAAATGATTTCGGCGACAATATTATTGTTGTTAATTATGGATCCGCTGGGCAATCTGCCGATTTTTATGTCGGTTTTAAAGCATCTGGAGCCGAAAAGGCGGCGGGTTGTGCTAATCCGTGAAATGCTGATTGCCCTGATCATCATGCTGCTGTTCCTGTTTACCGGCGAACGCATTCTGGCATTTTTAAATCTGCGCACCGAAACGGTATCGATTTCTGGCGGGATCATTCTGTTTCTGATCGCCATCAAAATGATTTTTCCGTCGGCGGAAAGCAGCAGTTCAGGCTTACCGGCGGGTGAAGAGCCATTCCTGGTACCGCTGGCGATTCCGCTGGTCGCCGGGCCATCGCTGCTGGCAACGCTGATGCTGCTATCGCATCAGTATCCACATCAGATGTCGCATCTGGTCGGTGCGCTGTTGATCGCCTGGGGCGTGACGGTCGGCATTCTGCTGATGTCAGGACTGTTCCTGCGTCTGCTGGGTGATAAAGGCGTGAATGCGCTGGAGCGGCTGATGGGATTGATACTGATTATGCTGGCCACCCAGATGTTCCTGGATGGCATTCGGGCTTATCTGAAGTTGTAAGCGCACCTGTGTCCTTTTATCCTGGCAGGCGAGCAGGCTGCCGCCTTCATTCAGCCGGCTTATCACAACGTTACGGCATTGAAATGAATAATAATATTTATATAATGCCGCAAAAAGAGATATCCATGGCAGGCAGTATCGAAAATTAGATGCAGCGTCTGAAAACGCGGGGGAAATGTAATGAGGTTGGGCCTGACCGTACTATCCTTCCCGGGCCAGAAAGCGGCGCTGAATGACGCGCAGCTGATGCAGGTTGACGTTACTGATTTTGCCTGGGTTTACTTATCTGCCGCCGCCATCACGCTGGTTCTTTTTGCTCTGATAAGAAGAAAATGGGCATGAACAGTCTGCTGCAGATCATCAAAAGCTGTTTTTTGCGCACCTTTAATTATCAAGGGCGTGAAGGCAGGACGAGCTATTTTATTTTCCTGCTGTTCCAGCTGGCCTGGTTCTGCAGTTATCTGCAATGGTTTACCGGGCCATTGCATGAAATTGGCTTAATCGCGCTGCTGCTGTTTATTTTGCCTGTTTTTTCCTGCGGGGTGAGAAGAATAAATGACGCTGGCTATTCATCCGGCGTCATTGTCCTTTTGGTAGTAGCGCCTTATCTGCTGTTCCCTTTTTTACTCTTCCCCCGCTCGCGGGAAAAAAACTGACGGGCAGTTAGCCCGTCAGGTTGGTCAGGAAAGCAGTTCGAAAGCAATCATCCCGACCACCGCGCCAACAGTGCCAAGAATGGTCTCCATCAGCGTCCAGGTCTTCAGCGTTTCCGCTTCGCTGGCCCCGGTGAAGCGGCCAAACAGCCAGAAGCCGGCATCGTTCACATGGCTGATAATGATTGAGCCACCGCCGATGCAGATCGACAGCGCTGCCAGCTGAGCACCGCTGTAGTGCAGCGGTTCAATCACCGGCATGATTAGCCCGACGGTGGTCAGACAGGCGACCGTCGCCGACCCCTGAATAACCCGCACCGCGCCCGACAGGATAAAGCAGGCCAGCGCAATCGGCAGTCCTGCGCCGGTCAGCGCATTGCCCAGCACCGGACCGACGCCAGAATCCACCAGTACCTGCTTAAACACACCGCCCGCGCCAATCACCAGCAGGATAATCCCGGCCGGTTGCAGCGCGCTGCCACACACCTGCATCACCCGCTCTTTATCCATACCCTGACGGTAAGCCAGGCCATAAATCGCCACCAGCAGCGCCAGCAGGATCGCAGTGAAAGGATGGCCGATAAATTCCAGCCATTCATACAGCGTGGTGCCTTCGGTTGTGAAGCGTGCGCCGATGGTTTTCAGGCCAACCAGCACCAGCGGGAAGAGGATCAGTGAGAGGCTGAAACCAAATGACGGCAGCTTGCTCTCATCAACATCCGGCTGATGATCTTCCGGCGGCGCGCTGAACGTGACGTGGTTGCCGATAAAGTTGCCAAACAGTGGTCCGGCAATCAGCATGCCGGGAATCGCCGCACACAGACCCAGCAGGATCATCCAGCCAAAGTCCGCGTGCATCTGCGAGGCCAGCAGCATCGGGGCCGGTCCGGGCAGCAGGAAGGCCGCCGATGCCGCAACGCCCGCAAACAGCGGGATCACCAGTTTCACCAGATTGCCGCCGGTACGCCGCGCCACCGCAAACGCAATGCTGATCAGCAGCACCACGGCAACTTCAAAGAAGAGCGGCAGCGCGCAGATCAGACCGGCAATGCCCATCGCATAATGGGCACGACTCTGACCAAAGGTTTTCAGCATCCGGATGGCAATCTGATCGACGGCGCCGGTTTCATGCAGGATTTTGCCGAACATCGCGCCCAGCGCAACCACAATGGCAAGGAAGCCGAGCGTGCCGCCCATCCCCTTTTGCATGGTTTCCGCGATTTTGTTGAGTGGCATGCCGGAGAAAAGTCCGGCACCAATGGAGACTAACATCAGCGCGACAAAAGCGTGCATGCGCGCCTTCATCACCAGAAAAAGCAGCAGCAGGACAGAGCCTGCTGCGGTCAAAACGAGTGTTGCGGTATTCATCTCTAACCCTGGCTGATAGCGTCCTGGATAGTGGCAACCGTAGCTGCCACCACATCGTCCAGTGAATGCGCGATATCCACCACCAGTACATCCGACTCATCGCTGCCTGGCTCTTCCAGCGTGGCAAACTGAGTTACCAGCATCTGCGGCTTGAAGAAGTGGCCTTTACGCGCTTTCAGACGGGCTTCGATAGTGTCGAAATCGCCTTTCAGGTAAACAAAACGCAGGTTGTCATTTCCCTGACGCAGAATGTCGCGATAACTTTTCTTCAGGGCTGAACAGACAATGATAGAGATCGCCTGGGTGCGCTGCATGGCAAACGCGGCATCGTTCAGCGCCTGTAACCACGGCTGACGATCGCTGTCATCCAGTGGATGACCATCGGCCATTTTCAGGATGTTGGCACGCGGGTGGAGAAAATCACCGTCAAGAAAGGCCGTGTTGAGCTGGTGAGAAACCTGGTTGGCGACGGCAGACTTTCCGCTGCCTGAAACGCCCATCAGGATGAAGACGTGATGTGACGGGGATTGCGTTGTCATTTTTCTGCTCCGGCAGGTGAGAATTTGCCAATGTTACCGATAACAATGTCGTTTCTCATTCTCCTGGCCGGTTAACAGCCTGGCAACCTTTTTACCAGGAAAAGCATGAAAGTGTGAGCTGACTCATAAAAACGCCACAATCAGATGCTGCCACCTTCACTGATTTCAAAACCGACATCCAGCAGCCGATTATCGCTGCTTTCACCGGCAATGCGCGCCAGTAGCCGCGTCGCCGCTTCACGCCCCATGCGGTCACGTGGCGTGAGCACGGTCGCCAGTTGTGGCGTCACCACCTGGCTGATGTCATGGCCGTGGAAACCGGCAATGGCCATCTGCGAGGGCACCTGTAATCCCTGCCGCTGGCACTCAAACATCGCCCCGACCGCCAGATCGTCATTGGTACAGAACAGGCTATCCGTTTCAGGATAAAGACGCTGCGCCTCACGCAGCAGATCGCCACCGGCGCTGAATGAAGAAGCCTCTTCCATCATCACGCTGCGTGGCGTCAGTCCCGCTTCGCGCATGGCGATTTCATAACCCTGCTGCTTCTGCAACGTACGTTCATCAAGGCGTGCGCCGAGGTAGACAGTGTGACGATGGCCTTTACTCAGGATAGTCCGCGTCATCTGCCGGGCTGCTTCAACGTTATCAAAGCCGACGGCCATATCCAGGCAGGGTGTGACGCTGTCCATCATCTCTATCACCGGAATACCGGCCACTTCCAGCATGCGCAGCGTGCCTGGCGTATGGGTACGTTCGGTGAGAATCACGCCATCGATGTTCCAGCCCAGCAGCGAGCGCAGTTGCCGCTCCTCTTTTTGCGGGTTGTAACCAAAGTGGGCGACCAGCGTCTGATAGTTCGCTTCGTCGGTGACGGCTTCAATGCCGCGCAATACGTCGGCGAAAACCTGGTTGGTGAGTGACGGCAGCAGCACGCCAATGGCGCGACTGGTGGCGTTAGAAAGCATATCGGGGGCGCGATTGGGGATATAACCCAGCTCATCCAGTGCCACTGCAATCTTGTCCCGCAGGGCAACAGAGACCTGCTCAGGATTACGCAGGTAACGGCTGACGGTCATTTTAGTAATGCCGACGCGATCGGCAACGTCCTGTAATACCGGTCTTTTCTTCTTCATCGTAGCGCCTGGGATCGCCCTGAAAGCTAAAGTACGATGAGTCTATCACTTTTCTGTCACAAAATTGCCAACCGGGCGCGATGATGCGCGCCCGTAATCTGCTTAGACCGGTGGCAGATCAAACAGCAGGACTTCTGCAGCCGTGCTGGCTTCAATCGTCAGCGCGCTTTCGTCCCAGATCGCCAGGGCGTCACTGGTTGTCACCGCGTTACCGTTAACAGTCACATTGCCTTTGACCACCTGAATCCAGATACGACGTCCTGCCTCAACGGCGACATTGTCCTGCTCACCAGCAGCCAGTACCCAGCGCGATAAGGTCATGTCCTGATAAACTTTCAGCGACCCTTCACGGGCATCCGGGCTTAACACCAGCTGACGCCCTGTAACATCCGGGAAGCGGCGCTGATCGTAGCGTGGCTCAATGCCGGTACGCTCAGGAATGATCCAGATCTGATAAAGGTGCAATGGCTCGCTTTCACTGGCGTTGTACTCAGAGTGACGTACACCCGTGCCGGCGCTCATGATCTGGAACTCCCCTGCCGGGATCTGCTCTTTGTTACCCATGCTGTCCTGATGCTCAACGGTACCGGAAAGCACGTAGGTCAGGATTTCCATATCTTTATGAGGATGGGTGCCAAACCCCTGACCACCATCGATCACATCTTCATTGATGACACGCAGCGCGGAGAAACCCATGAAGTTCGCATCGTGATAGCTGGCGAAAGAGAAGGTATGCCAGCTATCCAGCCAGCCATGGTTTGCGTGACCGCGTTCTTCAGCTTTGCGTACATAGATCATGTTTAATTCTCCTCAATGTTTTTTATAGTGTGTTCCCGAGGCGGTATGATTGATAGCTGAAAAACTTCACTTCTCTGTTCAAATTCGTTGAACAAAATCGGGCTTCTCACTGAAACAGATCGAAGGAAAAGGAGGTGATGCAGGAATGAAAGATATTAAGGGAAAGCCTGAAATAAAGGTTAATCTGATAAACCCGTAAAATAATGAAAGCCGGATAATCCGCGGTTACTTTATTTTCCGTGTCATCATCCCAGGCTAATTTAGCCTCTGGATTTGACACACACAACGTGATTAACGCATTAAAAATGATACCTTAAAAAATAGAGTCAATAAGGTATTACTTTTGATGCCTTAAAACTTCACCTGTAAATTAAAGAATGTGATCGCCGTAAATAACCCGCCTTCATAAATCCTACTAAAATAGCCGATAAATAAAAACCTTTCGTTTTAAACACCCTCCGATTCATTTTATTTTAAATTATTATCAGGAGCCCGATTATGGATGCCGTTCAAAATACGCTGATATCAGATGAAACGCCACGCTGGAGAAGAAGTGATACCGTCTGGATGCTGGGATTATATGGAACTGCAATTGGTGCTGGCGTTTTGTTTTTGCCGATAAATGCAGGCACTGGCGGTTTGCTGCCGTTAATCATTATGGCTGTGCTGGCTTTTCCGATGACATTCTTTGCCCATCGCGGGCTCACCCGTTTTGTTCTTTCCGGCAAAAATCCGGGGGGAGATATTACTGAAGTGGTGGAAGAACATTTTGGTATCGGCGCGGGAAAACTCATCACTCTGCTCTACTTTTTTGCTATATACCCTATCCTGCTGGTGTATAGCGTCGCGATTACCAACACCGTCGACAGTTTTCTCACCCACCAGCTTCATCTGATATCGCCGCCGCGTGCGGTACTGGCTTTCATTCTTATTGTCGGCATGATGGCTATCGTACGCTTCGGCGAAAAAGCTATCGTGAAGGCGATGAGTATTCTGGTGTTTCCGTTCGTGGCCGCACTGATGCTGCTCGCGCTGTATCTGATTCCACAATGGAACGGCGCTATTCTGGATACGCTCTCGATGAGGGGTTCTGAAACGACCGGTAGCGGATTATGGCTCACACTATGGCTGGCTATTCCCGTCATGGTCTTCTCCTTTAATCATTCTCCCATTATTTCATCATTTGCAGTAGCCAAGCGTCAGGAGTACGGCGATCAGGCGGCGTCAAAATGTTCACGCATTCTGGCCTGTGCTCATATCATGATGGTGCTCACCGTCATGTTTTTCGTTTTCAGTTGTGTGCTGAGTCTCTCTCCGGAACACCTGGCGGAGGCAAAGGCGCAGAATATTTCTATCCTTTCCTACCTCGCTAACCATTTTAACGCGCCGTTAATTGCCTGGATGGCCCCCATCATCGCAATTATCGCGATCACCAAATCTTTTCTCGGCCACTATCTGGGGGCGCGTGAAGGTTTCAATGGCATGGTGATCAAATCGCTTCGCAGCAAAGGCAAGTCGATAGAAATCAATAAACTGAACCGCATCACCGCCCTTTTTATGCTGATCACCACCTGGATTGTCGCCACCCTAAACCCCAGCATTCTGGGCATGATTGAAACCCTGGGCGGACCGGTTATCGCCATGATCCTGTTCCTGATGCCGATGTACGCCATTAATAAAGTCCCGGCGATGCGTAAATATAGCGGTCATTTGAGCAATCTTTTCGTCGTCATCATTGGCCTGATTGCTATCTCCGCCATCGCCTTTTCTTTACTTAACTGATGCCGTCGCTTGCCATACTGGTCAGCGCCTCTTTCATATTGCAATCCGCATGGGTGAATCATGATTAGCGTTTTCGATATTTTTAAAATCAGCATCGGGCCATCCAGTTCGCATACGGTGGGCCCCATGAAAGCGGGTAAACATTTTGTTGATACGCTAAAGGAAAAAGGCCTGCTGGATAGTGTGAGCCGGCTGGTCGTGGATATTTATGGCTCTCTTTCCCTGACGGGAAAAGGCCACCATACAGATATTGCGATTATTCTCGGCCTGAGTGGTTATCTGCCTGACACGGTAAATATCGATCAGATCCCCGCCATCATTCGCGACGTGAATACGCAGCAACAGTTACGTATCGAAGAAGGGCACCGGGAGATTGCCTTCCCGGTGGCAGAGTGCATACGCTTTCACAGCGAGTTTCTGCCGTTACATGAAAATGGCATGAGCATAACCGCCTTTTGTGATGGAAAAAGCGTTTACACCCAGACCTATTATTCTGTCGGAGGCGGCTTTATTGTCACCGAAGACGATTTTGGTAAAAGCCTGGATAGCGAAATCGATATTCCCTTCCCCTTCTATTCCGCCCGTAACCTGCTGGCGCATTGCCATAGCAATAACCTTTCGGTTTCGGCCGTCATGATGAAGAACGAGATAGCGCGTCATGGTCGCCGTGAGGTCGAAGAGAACATGGCACAACTGTGGCAAACCATGCGCAATGCGATAACACGTGGCATCAGCACTGAGGGCGTCTTACCCGGTCCGCTGAAGGTGCCACGGCGGGCATCTTCCCTGCATCGCATCCTGGCGCCACTGAGCCAGTCCATTAATCCCCTGAGTGCCATGGATTGGGTGAATATGTTCGCGATGGCAGTGAGTGAAGAGAATGCCGCTGGAGGACGTGTGGTCACCGCACCCACCAATGGCGCATGCGGGATTATTCCGGCGGTACTGGCTTATTATGATCGCTTCATCAAGCCGGTAACGCCTGAACTCTATATGCGCTATTTCCTCACAGCAGGCGCAATCGGCATTCTTTATAAGATGAATGCGTCAATTTCTGGCGCTGAAGTCGGCTGTCAGGGAGAGGTCGGCGTGGCCTGTTCCATGGCGGCGGCGGGTCTGGCTGAACTGCTGGGGGCCGATGCGGAGAAAGTCTGCATCGCCGCTGAAATTGGCATGGAGCATAATCTGGGTCTGACCTGCGATCCCGTTGCGGGTCAGGTTCAGGTGCCCTGTATTGAGCGGAATGCGATTGCTGCCGTCAAAGCCATTAACTCAACCAGTATGGCGATGTACCGCACCAGCGATCCCAAAGTGTCACTGGATAAGATTATCGAAACCATGTTTGAAACCGGCAAAGACATGAACGCCAAATACCGTGAAACCGCCCGCGGCGGTCTGGCGATCAAAGTGGCGATATGTGAATCGTAACGATCTGAAAACCGCTGGCTGTGAGGCTGGCGGTTTCTTCATTGCTCCGGTTTTGCTGAAGATGGGCTTTGAGCAGGATTATTTTGATTCGTTTTCGCGGGGCAGACTGGACCAGACCATACTCCGCATTTCAGAGGAGGTGTACCACTCATTTATCGTTGCGCTGACAGACTGCTCAGCAACAGCTTCAGTGTTATTCGCCGCCGGTGACTGGCTGCGCTGTTTTTTTCGGATGCGAATACGTGCAGGTGGCGAGTCGGTAAACTGCGCATTAAAGGTTCGCATATGAGAATCGGACAAAATGGACTCCAGCTGATGCAACCGTCCAAGACCCCGCAATATTCCTATTAAGGTGCTCAGCGTAACGGACTCACCTAACTCTGCCCGTTTAATGGTGGCCGTACCAACGCGTGCACGTTCAGCCAGTTCAATCTGAGAGATCCCAAGCTGCATACGGGTTTCTTTAATTCTGCAGCACAATTCAGCAATTATTGCGCCATCGGAAAGAGTATTAAAACGCATAGCAATATCTCATTGCGGGATATACAGAATAAATTATTGAGTAAACCCGCCGGCAAATAAAGAAGATAATTTTAAAATAACAGCACCTGCATCAAAGTAAGTTATTTATTAACAACGTAAGCGATGAAATATAACCTTCAGGCTTTATTTTTATTGAATTATGGCTATGTCTGAAAAGGGGCGAAAAGGGAAACCTGTTCCGCTGTCGGTCAGGCTCATATTACCGGCTTAAAACCAAATGATGAGTGAGCTTACCGCCTCTCTTTGCCAGTCAGTGAGTGGCAGGCAAAAAAAAGCCAGCGGATAAGCTGGCTAAATAATACTGGAAGCAATGTGAGCAATGTCGTGCTTTCTCAGACTGTCGATGACTGCCCGGGAACGCATGACAATAATAATCATTATCATTCGTATCTGTAAAGCTCTTTTCACGTTTTTTTCGCTTGATTATTGTGGTGAATACCTTGATGTTTAAAGGGTTTTTATCGGCAAAAGGAGAGCACATGAGTGACATCGTTATCCGCCACGTTACGCCAGAAGATGCCGCTGCGCTGCACAGGATTTATGGTCAGCCAGATACTCAGGCCAGCACATTGCATCTGCCTCACGCATCCCTGCAGATGTGGCATACCCGTCTCGCTACGCCACAGCCCAATGCGCATCTGCTGGTCGCCTGTATCGACGAAGAGGTTGTTGGTCAGTGTGCGCTGCACACAGAAGATCGCGCCAGACGCCGTCACACTGCCTCTTTAGGGATGGGCGTGGATGATCGCTACCGGCAGCGCGGCGTCGGCACGGCGCTGATGCGTGAAATGGTCTCGTTGTGCGACAACTGGCTGCAGGTGAGCCGGATGGAGCTGACGGTGTTTGTCGATAATGGCCCGGCCATCGCCCTTTATCAGCGTTTCGGTTTTGAGATTGAGGGAACGGCTAAAGGCTTCGCTATGCGACACGGTGAACTGATCGACGCGCATTATATGGCGCGGGTTAAAGCCTGACGATTGGAAGCATAAAGGGCACCGAAGGTGCCCTTTATGCTGATAAACCTGCCAGGATTCGCTGTCAGTTAGCGCCTGCGCAGGAAACAGGGTCAGATCGGAAAGACGCAAAAGCTGTCATCCATGACACGCTCGGCCCGCGCCGTCCTGCCGCGGGACGCTTTCCTCTTCTGACCCAGTTCCCTGCACATTGAGCTTATTTATTGCTGTCAGATTCACCTGGGTTTAGGTTTGTCAGCAGTCCTGGAAATTAATAACCCGCACTCAAATCATCAATGCTACGCGGATCAGACGCGCCATACAGCATGCCATCCGGCCCGATCATGATGCTCTGTGTACTGCCCATCGACGGCAGCACCTTCACATGCTGACCTTTGGCTTCCAGCAGACGCAGCGTATCGGGACTGAAGCCCTTCTCCACCCGCAGCTGGTCCGGCAGCCACTGATGATGGAAGCGCGGCGCATTAGTGGCTTCCGCCACATTCATCCCGAAATCGATACTATTTACCACCATCTGCAACACCGTAGTGATAATGCGGCTGCCGCCAGGACTGCCGGTGACCAGCCAGGTTTTGCCGCCTTTGGCGACGATGGTCGGTGACATCGATGACAACGGACGCTTCGCCGGTTGCACCGCATTCGCCTCACCGCCCACCAGTCCGTAGACATTGGGCGTGCCTGGCTTGGCAGAGAAGTCATCCATCTCGTTATTCATCAGGATGCCGCTTTTGCCCGCCACAATTCCGCTGCCGAAATAGGTGTTCAGCGTGTAAGTCACCGCAACCGCATTTCCCTGCTTGTCGACCACCGAGAAATGGGTCGTCTGATTGCTTTCATAAGGTTCGAGCTTGCCGGGTTTGATCTCACTGGAAGGCCGCGCCTTCGCCACATCGATCTGCTGCGCCAGGCTTTTAGCATAGGCTTTACTGGTCAGCGCCTGCCACGGCACCTTCACGAAATCGGGATCGCCGAGATATTCCGAGCGGTCCGCGTAGGCATATTTTTCCGCTTCAGCCATCACCTGCATGGCGTCAGCACTGCCAAAGCCCATCTTCGCCAGATCGAAGTTCTCCAGGATATTCAGAATCTGCACGATATGGATACCACCGGATGAGGGAGGCGGCATTGAGAAGACTTCATAGCCACGGTATGTCCCGCTGACGGGCTTACGCTCGACCGCGCGATAGGCTGCCAGGTCAGCTTTGTTGATCAGGCCGCCGTGTTGCGCCATCTCTACGGCAATCTCATCTGCAATTTCACCTTTGTAAAAGGCATCCGGTCCCTGACGGGCAATCAATTGCAGGCTGTGCGCCAGGTTCTTCTGCACCAGCCGGTCACCCTTCTGCCACGGCGTGCCGTCCGGTTTATAGAAGATCGCTTTGCTGTTGGGATGGGTAATCAGGACCTCTTTGCCGTAGGTTTTCAGGTCATCCGCCAGTGCGTCATTGACCGGAATACCGTCACGCGCCAGTTTGATCGCCGGTGCCAGCAGAGTGCTCAGCGGCAGGGTGCCATATTTCTGCGCAGCCAGCGCCAGTCCGGCCACAGTGCCCGGCGTACCTGAGGCAAGATGTGATGTCAGCGACAGCTTACTGTCGGCATTACCCTGCTTATCCAGGAACATATCGCGCGACGCGTGGCCCGGTGCCATTTCACGGAAATCAATAGCCGTCGCGCGTCCCGATGCGGTGCGCAGCAGCATAAACCCGCCGCCGCCCAGATTGCCTGCCTGCGGATGGGTCACAGCCAGCGCAAAGCCCACAGCGACCGCGGCATCCACTGCATTCCCGCCCTGACGCAGGATCTCCACGCCGACCTGGGTTGCCATCGCATCCACCGACGCCACCATGCCGTGCTGCGCTTTTACCGGATGAAAGGTGTCACTGTCCACGCCGTAAGAGACCGGCGGTGCCTGAGTGGGTGCGGCGTTCGCCCCTGCCACCACGGTGAAACTCATCACCAGCGACCAGCTAAGCTGACGCACTGTTTGCTGCATTTTCATCCTGCCACCATCCCGTATAGTTATTTACATTTTTTTATCATTTCTGCAAGTCTCTACAAATACAGCAAAATAACCGGGGTTAAGTCAAATCAGGAATACATCTGAAAGTAAGGTCTGTGATATCGGGTAAACTTATGGATGCGACCCTGATATCGGGGTGCGCGATTGTGCACCCAAAACCCTGTCGCGTTTACGGAAGGAGGAGTGATGAAAAAGTGGATAATTGTTTTAGCGGCCCTGCTGCCATTCGCCAGCCAGGCGAACACGCTCAACAGCACCAATGATCCCAATAAACCGGGCTATAACCCGAGCCAGCAGCGGATGCAGTCGCAGATGCAGACCGATCAGCAGCAGCAGCAGCTGAAGCTGCGCCAGGATCAGCAGCGTCAGACGCAGGATATGCAGCGCAAAATGCAGGAACAGCGAAATAGCGCCCAGCAGCGGGTTATTACCTCGCAGCCGGGCCAGCAGAATCAAAACCAGAACTAATGAAAATCGGGGCCAATGATGTCGATGCTGTCAGTACAGATGGCATCGACGCCCCATTTCAGCAATTCCCGCGCCCGATCCGGGTTGTTCACGGTATAAACCAGAATTTTCAGTCCGGCCGCTTTCAGTTCGGCGACCCGCTCAGCGGTCAGCACCTTGTGATTCAGATGGATCGAGACGCAGGCCAGCGCTGTTGTTTTTGCCTGCCACTCGGGATCCCAGCTGTGCGACAACAGACCACGCGGCAGTTGTGGTTCGGCCTGCATTGCTGCCTCCAGCGCCTCAAACGAGAATGAAGAGAGCAACGGCGCGGTCTGTCCCTGCCACAGGATTGCGGCTGCCTGCGCCACCGCACGTCCGGTTTCGGCATCACTGCCGGTGGTCGGTTTGATTTCGATGTTTGCCATCATCTGATGCTGACGGCAGCGTGCTGCCACCTCATCCAGCCGCGCCAGCTTCTCGCCGGTAAACGCCTTGTCAAACCAGCTGCCTGCATCGAGCTGCGACAGCTTCTCCCAGGGCAACTGACCTGCCACGCCCCAGCCGTTGCTGGTGCGATCCAGTGTGTCGTCATGCAGCAGGAAGATTTGGGCATCCATTGATAATTTGGCATCAAACTCAATCATTTGATGGCCATATTTCGCACCCGTGTCGATGGCTGCCAGGGTATTTTCCGGTGCCAGTTTACCGCCGCCGCGATGAGCGACGATGCGGGGATAAGGCCAGTGTTGTGTGCTCATTCCAGACGCTTTCCATGGGTTGAATCGAAGAAGTGTAACGCATCTGACGGCAGATGCAGCCACAGCGTACTGCCTGGCTGCGGCCGTTCGCTGTGGGCTAAGCGTACCACCAGTGGCGTCTCCCCGATGCGACCATGTGCCAGATTATCGGCACCCAGCATCTCCAGTGTATCGACCCGCAAAGGCACGCCGCCCTGCTCGCGGCTACTGAGTTGAATATGCTCTGGCCGGATGCCCAGCACCACCGGGCGGTTAGCCCATTTCGCTTTTGTGTCGCTGAGTGGCAGCGCGTGTGAGGCATCAAGCTGGAAGCGCGAGCCGTCACTGCTGAACTGTCCTTTCAGCAGGTTCATGGCGGGCGCACCGATAAACGAGGCCACAAACTGGCTGGCCGGACGTTCATATACGTCGACCGGCGTGCCAAGCTGCTCGACCACGCCTTTGTTCATCACCATCACCCGCTGTGCCAGCGTCATCGCCTCGACCTGATCGTGCGTCACATAGAGACTGGTGGTCTGTAAGCGGCGGTGCAGCTGCTGCAGCTCCAGCCGCATCTGCACCCGCAGGCGGGCATCAAGATTCGACAGCGGCTCATCGAACAGAAACACCGCCGGTTCACGTACGATGGCGCGACCCATCGCCACGCGCTGGCGCTGACCGCCCGAGAGTTCGCGAGGCCGACGCATCAGCAGGTGATCCAGTTCCAGGCTGCGCGCTGCGTCCAGCACCCGCTGGCGAATCTGCTCTTTGCCCATGCCGCGGATTTTCAGGCCATAGGCCATGTTCTCCTCCACCGACATGTGGGGATAAAGCGCGTAATTCTGGAACACCATCGCAATGCCGCGATCTTTTGGCTCTTCCTGAGTGACGCGCCGGTTGTCGATGTAGATATCACCGGAGCTGACGCGCTCCAGTCCGGCTACCATGCGCAGCAGCGTCGATTTACCGCAGCCGGATGGCCCCACCATCACCATAAACTCGCCGTCATTGATGGTGACGTTCAGCGGCTGAATGATCTGATTTTTGCCATCGTAGGACTTGGTTACTGCCTGAAGGGTTACGCCTGCCATCTTATTTCTCACTCTCAACCAGACCGCGCACAAAGGCACGCTGCATGACTAACACCACCACCAGCGGCGGGATCAGGGTTAATAACATTGCCGCCATCACTTCATTCCACTGGGTCGGCGATCCACTGGTGGAGATCATACTTTTGATCCCCGCCACCGCTGTGCCGAGGCTGGCGTCATTGATGATCAGCAGCGGCCAGAGATACTGGTTCCAGCCGTAGATAAAGGTGATGACAAACAGCGCCGCCAGATTGGTTTTCGACAGCGGCAGGACAATGTCGATAAAGAAGCGCATTGCGCTGGCACCGTCGATACGCGCCGCTTCTACCAGCTCATCCGGCAGCGACATAAAAAACTGACGGAACAGGAAAGTCGCGGTGGCCGACGCCATCAGCGGCAGGGTTAATCCGCTGTAGCTGTCGAGCATATTAAGGTCGGCTATCACCTGCACCGTGGGGAAGATACGCACTTCAACCGGCAACATCAGGGTGATGAAGATCAGCCAGAAAAAGAGCGTGCGCAGCGGAAAGCGAAACCAGACCAGCGCAAACGCCGACAGCATTGAGACGGTAATTTTGCCGAAGGTGATACCCAGCGCCATGATCATGCTGTTGAGCAGCATGAGGCCAAACGCTGGTCCGCTGCCGTTGACGCCCTGCGTCCAGATGCGCGAGATGTTCTCCCACAGGTGCGTGCCGGGCACCAGGGTCATCGGCACCTGATAGACCGCCTCGTTATCCAGCGTTGCCGCCACAAAGGCGACATAGAGCGGAAAGAGGATAGTGAGCACGCCCAGCACCAGCACGATGTGGCTGAAGATATCCAGCCCGCGTCGATTCTCAATCATTGGTATTGCACCTTACGTTCAACAAAGCGGAACTGAAGCACCGTCAGCCCGATCACCAGCAACATCAGCACCACCGACTGCGCCGCGGAAGAGGAGAGATCCAGACCGGTAAAGCCTTCGCGATAGATTTTGTAGATCAGCGTGGTGGTCGCCTGCACCGGCCCGCCGCCGGTTGCGGCATCGATCACCGGGAAGGTATCGAAGAAGGCGTAGATCAGGTTCACCACCAGCAGGAAGAAGCTGACTGGTGTGATCAGCGGCAGCGAGAGATTGAAGAAGCGACGCACCGGTCCGGCACCGTCGATGGCAGCGGCTTCCACCAGCGATTTAGGGATAGACTGCAGTGCGGCAAAGAAAAACAGGAAGTTGTAGCTCATCTGCTGCCAGATCGACGCCAGCACCACCAGGAACATCGCCTGACCGCTGTTCTGCGCGAAGTTCCAGTTGTAGCCGACGTGGTTCAGCAGGTAGCTGAACAGGCCCAGGCCAGGGTTAAACAGAAACATCCACAGCACAGCAGCCACCACCGGCGCAACGGCGTAAGGCAGCAGCAGCAGGGTCAGATAGAGGCGGCGGAGTCGCACCACATAATCCACCAGCGCCGCCAGCAGCAGCGAGAAGACCATGCCAAACACCGTGACCATGCCACTGAATTTTATCGTGGTCCAGAAGGAATCCAGATAGTAAGGATCGGCAAATAGCCGTCTGAAGTTTTCCAGCCCGACAAAGCTGCTGGAGATGCCAAAGGGATCGAGGCTTTGCAGCGAGTACCACAGCGCTTCACCCGCAGGCCAGAGAAAGAAGATGGCGGTAATCAGCAGTTGCGGCAGTACCAGAAGATAGGGCAACAGACTGGTGCGAAAGACCGGACGGGATGAAGACATGGCATACCTGGCGTCAGAAAGAGCGGGCCAGCCTGAGCGGGCCCGCAGGAAGAGATTACTTCACCTGCTGCTGAAAGCGGCGCAACAGCTCGTTGCCGCGTTTCACGGCGTTATCCAGTGCGCTTTGTGGCGACTGTTTGCCGGTCCAGACACTTTCCAGCTCTTCGTCGATCACGGTACGAATCTGCGGCATATTGCCCAGACGCATGCCTTTAGTGAAGGGCAATGGCGGCTTGTTCATCATCTGGCGAGTGGCGATATCCGCACCCGGATTTTTGTCGTAGAAGCCCTGCTGTTTCGTCAGCTCGTAGGCGGCGGTCGTAATCGGCAGATAGCCGGTTTTCTGGTGCCATTCCGCAGCGATTTCCGGTTTAGCCAGGAACTGCATGAACTCAGCTACGCCTTTGTACGTTGCTGCATCTTTGCCTTTCATTACCCACAGGCTGGCTCCGCCAATCAGGGCGTTCTGCGGCGCATTCGGTACGGTGTCGTCATACGGCATCATGCCAACGCCGAAGTTGAATTTGGCGTAGTGACGGATATCGGCCAGCGAACCGGATGAGGCGGTGGTGATACCGCAATCGCCGTTATAGAACTTGGCGGTGGATTCATCTTTGCGGCCAAAGTAGGTGAAGTCCCCTTTCTTGTTCATCGCTTCCAGCAGTTCGATATGACGAACCTGCACCGGCTTGTTGAACTCCAGCACCGCATCGAGTCCGTCAAATCCGTTGTTTTCCGTCGCGACCGGCAGAGCATGCCAGGCACTGAAGTTTTCAATCTGGATCCAGCCCTGCCAGCCGCTGGCGTAGCCACAGCTCATGCCCGATTTACGCAGTGCGGCGGCATCTGTCGCCAGCTCCTGCCAGGTTTTAGGCGGCTGGTCCGGGTTCAGGCCCGCTTTTTTAAAAGCGTCTTTGTTGTAGTAGAGCACCGGCGTCGAGCTGTTGAACGGCTGAGAGATCAGCTGACCTTTGCTGTCGCTGTAGTAGCCCGCCACCGTTGGCACGAACTGTTTTTCATCGAAGGGAATGCCGGCGTCTTTGAATACCTGATGCACCGGCACAATCGCCTTTGAGGCCATCATGGTCGCCGTACCGACTTCATAGACCTGCAGCACCGCTGGCGCTTTGCCGCTGCGCACGGCCGCAATCCCTGCTGCCAGGCTCTGCTCGTAGTTACCTTTGTAGGTCGGAACAATTTTGTAATCGGGATGCGTCTCGTTAAAACGCTGTGCCAGCGAATCCACTTCTTTGCCAAGCTCGCCTTCCATGGAGTGCCAGAAAGGGATCTCAGTGGCGGCCATGGCATGGCTGCTGAGCGTCAGACCGAGCAGCGCGCTCATCAGGCTACGACGAAAGGTAACGACGGACATAGAATTTTCCTGTGCAGGTAAATACGCGTGAAATCACGGATTTCTGTTTCGCGAAGTAACATGACACGGGGAAATGACGGATTAATAACAGGGAGATGACAGCAGGATGACAGGCGAAAAAGAGGAAAAGCGGAGCAGCTAACTATTGTTGAGATTGTTGACAAAGTCTGGCTTGGTTGCTTTAAGACTGTGCCCTGCACAGAGAACACGGTCAGATCGGAAAGACGCAAAATCCGCCATCCATGACACGCTCGGCCCGCACCGTCCATGGCGCGGGACGCTTTCCTCTTCTGCCCGTGTTCCCTGCGCGTTAAGTTTATGTGTTGCGGCCAGATTCACCTGATTTGAGTTTGTCAGCAGCCTGAGCTGCTATACATCATTATTACGTCGGATTTATTACCAGAAGCTGCAACGGCCTCTGGCAATGGCAGAACTTGCCCCTACTTTCAGGCAAATTTAAAGGCCGTCGGCACCACCACCCACACCGACACTCAAGGCCGTCGGCGTCGCAGGCAGTTCGGCACCGGCCAGCGCACAGCATCCGGAGCGTACTGAAGTACGTGAGGAATGCGAGCACTGCCCGGTGTCGAAATGGCAAGTAAGCCAGGCCTCTAAACCTTAAGCGCCGAGGTAAGCGCTGCGGACGGCTTCGTTGGAGAGTAGCGCTGCACCTGTGTCTTCGAGCACCACATGCCCGTTCTCCAGCACATAGCCCCTGTCCGCCAGCTTCAGCGCCTGGTTCGCATTCTGCTCCACCAGGAAGATCGTCATCCCCTCGCTACGCAGTTGCTCAATAGTGTCGAAGATCTGCTGAATAATGATCGGTGCCAGCCCCAGTGACGGCTCATCCAGCAGCAGCAGTCGCGGCTGGCTCATCAGTGCACGGCCAATTGCCAGCATCTGCTGTTCGCCGCCTGACATGGTGCCAGCGCGCTGGATTTTACGCTCTTCCAGACGCGGGAAGAGTTCATAAACGCGTTTGATCCGCGTCAGATAATCCGGACGGCTGGCAAAAAAACCGCCCATCGCCAGGTTCTCTTCCACCGTCATGCGCGAAAACACCCGCCGGCCTTCCGGCACGATGGCAATCGCTTCACGCATAATGCGCGCCGTTTGCCAGTCGGTGATAGCTTTGCCATCAAAGGTAATGGTGCCCTGCGTGGCGCGTGGCTCACCGCACAGCGTACCCAGCAGCGTGGTTTTTCCGGCGCCGTTAGCGCCAATCAGGGTAACGATTTCACCCTGATTGATATAGAGGCTGACATTGTGCAGCGCCTGAATTTTGCCGTAGTGGGCGCTGACGTTCTCAATGGTTAACATCGCATTTGCCATCTCAGGCCTCTCCTAAATAGGCACGGATGACATCCGGATTATTACGAATCTCTTCCGGCGTTCCGTTAGCCAGCGGCGTTCCCTGATTAACCACATAAATACGGTCAGAAATGCCCATCACCAGCTTCATATCATGTTCAATCAGCAGCACTGATACCTTATGTTCGCCACGCAGCTCCGCAATCAGCGCATCCAGCTCGTGGGTCTCTTTAGGGTTAAGGCCTGCTGCCGGTTCATCCAGCATCAGGATCTCCGGGCGCGTCACCATGCAGCGTGCAATCTCCAGCCGACGCTGCTGACCATAGGCCAGATTGCCCGCCTGACGGTTAGCCAGCTCCAGCAGACCGACCCGCTCCAGCCAGGTCGCCGCGCGATCCAGCGCCTCGCTCTCACTACGGCGAAACGCAGGTGTTTTCAGCAGGCCGGAAAACACGCCGCTTTTCAGATGCTGATGCTGAGCGACCAGCAGGTTTTCAATTACCGTCATCTCACGGAACAGACGCACATGCTGGAAAGTACGCACAATGCCCATCTGCGCAATCTTCTGACCCGTCAATCCTTCCAGATGCTGTTCACGCAGTTTAATCGTGCCGCCAGTGGGCTTATAAAAACCGGTCAGGCAGTTAAACACGGTGGTTTTACCGGCACCGTTAGGGCCAATCAGCGAAACGATCTCCTGCGGACGCAGCTCCAGCGCCACATTGTTCACGGCTAACAAACCGCCGAAGCGCATCATCAGGCCTTCAACGGCTAATAAAGGCTGGATCATGCCTGCTCTCCTTTTTTACCGGTTCTGAGCTTCAGATGCGGACGCTTCATCGGCAATAATCCCTGCGGACGCCAGATCATCATCAGCACCATCAGGCCACCCAGCACCAGCATGCTGTATTCATTCAGATCACGCATCAGCTCGCGCGACACCACCAGCAGAATGGCCGCCAGAATCACTGCAAACTGCGAACCCATTCCGCCCAGAACCACAATCGCCAGCACAAAAGCCGATTCGACAAAGGTAAAGGACTCCGGGCTGACAAAGCCCTGGCGCGCAGCAAACAGCGTGCCCGCGAAACCAGCAAACGCGGCACTGATGGTAAAGGCGGTCAGCTTGATGCGGGTCGGGCTCAGGCCCAGTGAACGGCAGGCAATCTCATCCTCACGCAATGCTTCCCAGGCACGGCCCAGCGGCATCCGCAGCAGCCGGTTGATCACGAACAGCGTCAGCACCACCAGCAGCAGCGCCACCAGGTAGAGATAAATCACGCGGTCGCTGGGATCGTATTTCAGGCCAAAGAAATCGTGGAAGGTGTTCCAGCCCCCTTCAGAGACTTTGCGGCCAAACTCAAGGCCGAACAGTGACGGTTTGGGGATCTGCGCAATGCCGTTGGGACCGCCGGTAATCGCCGTGTTATTCAGCAGCAAAATACGCACAATCTCGCCGAAGCCCAGCGTGACGATCGCCAGATAGTCTCCGCGCAGGCGCAGCACCGGAAAGCCGAGCAGCAGCCCGAACAGCGCCGAGACAATGCCCGCCAGCGGCAGACACTCCCAGAAGCCGAGACCAAAATAGTGGTTCAGAAGAGCAAAGGTGTAAGCGCCAATGGCATAGAAGCCACCATAGCCGAGCACCAGCAGCCCCGACAGGCCGACCACCACATTCAGGCCCAGACCGAGCATCACGTAGATCAGCGTCAGCGTGGCGATGTCTACCGTGCCGCGCGACACGAAAAAGGGCCAGGCCACAGCGACCAGGATCAGCGCCAGCATAAACAGCTTCTGCTTCGGCGTTGAGCCGTCGATGCCAGGCAGCACCAGCGCCGGACCGGAAATCTTTTTCAGACCGCGCTGCCAGAACGGACGCAGCAGCTGAAACAGAAAGACCACGGCACAGCCGACGAAAATCCAGTTCCAGCGCACGTCGCCCGCGCTCTGCACCACCAGTCGGGTGCCGTCGAGGCCGAGACGCATGCCCATAAAGAAGCTGGCCAGCACCAGCAGCATGACAGAAGAGAGCAGCGCGTTGATAAAGGAAGATTTCATACTTTCTCAACCTCCGGGCGACCCAGAATCCCGGTCGGCATTACCAGCAACACCACGATCAGCAGAGCAAACGACACCACATCTTTGTATTCCGTGCTGAGATATGCGGAGGTCAGTGCTTCAGCAATGCCCAGAACCAGGCCGCCAATCATCGCGCCCGGAATACTGCCAATGCCGCCCAGCACGGCAGCGGTAAAGGCTTTCATGCCCGCCATAAAGCCGATGAAGGGGTTGATGGAGCCGTAGAACTGGCCCAGCAGCACGCCCGCTACCGCCGCCATGGCAGCACCAATCACAAAGGTCAGCGAGATGACGCGGTCGGTGTTAATTCCCAGCAGGCTGGCCATTTTCAGGTCTTCAGCGCAGGCGCGACAGGCGCGGCCCATGCGGGAATAACGGATAAAGGTGGTCAGCGCCAGCATCGCCAGGAACGTCACCACCCAGATCACAACCTGCATGGTAGAAATTGTGGCGGCAAAACCGTTGCTCTCGCCTACCGTCCACTGTCCGGTGATCAGGCTCGGCAGCGCCAGGTCGCGTGAACCCTGCGTCAGGCTGACGTAGTTTTGCAGAAAGATCGACATGCCGATGGCGGAGATCAGTGCGATCAGACGCTTCGACGATCGCACCGGCTTATAGGCGACGCGCTCTATGCTCCAGCCGTAGGCGCTGGAGATCAGTATCGCCATCACGAAGCCAGCGGCAATCATCAGCCAGCCCGTGTCGATACCCATCATCATCAGGGCGGCAATCACGATAAAAGAGACATAGCTGCCGATCATATAGACTTCGCCGTGGGCGAAGTTGATCATGCCGATAATGCCGTAAACCATGGTGTAACCAATGGCGATCAGCGCGTAGGTGCTGCCGAGAGTGACCCCGTTAAGCATCTGCTGAATGAAATAAAGAAACTGCTCGGACATAGTGAAGACCTGCATGAGAACGGGAAAATCCTCTGCCGACGCGGCAGAGGATTGGTCTGTCGATGGAACGATTACTTAACTGCGGTAGACGAACCGTCTTTGTGCCATTTGAATACGCCGAACTCGAAGCCTTTCAGATCGCCTTTCTGATCCCAGCTCAGGTTGCCCATCACTGTTGGTACCGGCTCACCGGTTTTCAGGTTTTTCGCGATCGCGTCTGGCTCGTCGCTCTTACTGCGTTCGATACCCGCTACCAGCGACTGGATTGCCGCATAAGTGGTCCAGACGAACGGACCGGTCGGATCCTTGCGATTCTGTGCGCTGTTGGTTTTGATGGCCTCAACAATCGCCTTGTTCTCCGGCAACTGGTCGTAGCGCTTCGGCAGCGTCACATAGATACCTTCTGATGCATCACCCGCGATATTGGAGAGTGAAGCGTTACCCACGCCTTCCGGTCCCATAAAGCCCGCTTTCAGGCCAGCCGCTTTCGCCTGACGCAGAATCTGACCCATTTCCGGGTAGTAGCCACCGTAATAAACGAAGTCGACGTTCTCTTTCTTCAGGCGCGTAATCAGCGTAGAGAAATCTTTATCGCCTGCAGTGATGCCTTCAAACAGCACCACGTTGCCGCCTTTCGCTTTCAGCGTTTTCTGTACTGATTCCGCCAGACCCTGACCATACTGCTGCTTGTCATGCACCACGGCGATACGCTTAGGCTTGATCTGATCAAGAATATAGTTCGCGGCAGTCGGGCCCTGATCGGAGTCCAGGCCGGTTGTACGCATAATGGTTTCGTAACCGCGTGCCGTCAGCTCCGGTGCCGTGGCTGCCGGGGTAATCATCAGCACACCTTCATCGTTATAGATGTCGGACGCAGGCTGGGTAGAAGAGGAGCAAAGATGGCCGATAACGTATTTAATGCCGTCGTTAACAACCTTGTTTGCCACCGCCACGGCCTGTTTCGGATCGCAGGCATCGTCATACTCTACGCCGACCAGCTTGTTACCGTTTATGCCGCCTTTGGCGTTAATGTCCTTAATCGCCTGCGCGGCACCAGTGAACTGCATATCACCGTACTGCGCGACCGGGCCAGTTACGGCACCAACGATAGCGATTTTAATGTCGGCAGCCAGGGCGGCGTGGCTCATTGCCAGCGCAACGCAACCCGCCAGTAATGCGCGGCCTTTACTCATTTTCATGCGGACTTCCCCATCTTGTTGTGACTGTGAGTTGTGGTTTGCTGTTGCTACCGGATAAAGCCGAAAAATGATGTTTATGAATGGTTTAGCGCACTTTTCCGGTATTTTTTGATAATAAGGCTTTATTTTTCAGGTTATTAAACAGGAATTTTCTTCTTTAAATCAACTGACATATTCAGAATTGACTGAGTGAAACAGCATAATACACTGGAGGCAATGGCCGGTTTTTCACCATTTTGCCAGCGCGTTGTGCTGGATTGATCGTCTGATTTCCCTGTTTACAACTATCATCCTGGCATCCAGGCCATCTTTTGACCTGTTTTATTGATGAAAATGTGGTGGCACTCTGGTTGTATACTTTCGCTGCACTTTCCCCTATTACAGAGGTTTTTGTTATGAAGCTCACTATTCAGCGTTTAACCACGCTGACCGCGCAGGACCGCATCGATCTGGGCAAAGTCTGGCCGGATCTGGAGATTGAAAAACTGGAGCAGCACCTGGATGAGCGTCATCGTCTTTATGCCGCACGCTTTAACGATCGGCTGCTGGCGGGTCTGCAGCTGGAAATCTCAGGGATGCATGGCAAGGTCCACCGGCTGACGGTGCGCGATGTCACCCGGCGACGCGGTGTGGGACAATATTTGCTTGAGGAGACGATCAGGCAGAACGGGTCGATATCAGACTGGTGGATTGCCGATGATGGCAGTGACGATCAGCAGGTGCGGGCGGCATTTATGCAGGCGTGTGGTTTCAGGGCGCAGAGTGATGGGTGGATACTGGCGGTAGAGTAGCCTGACGCAGAAAACAAAAAGGGCGACATCATCTGTCGCCCCTTGAGGTGTCGAAGTGCGTTACGCTTCGATCGCCATACGCAGTTTCTTCATGGCGTTCTTTTCCAGCTGCCGGACACGTTCCGCTGATACGCCGTATTGATCGGCCAGCTCCTGTAGCGTGGTTTTGTTGTCTTCATCCAGCCAGCGGGCGCGAATGATGTGCTGACTGCGCTCATCCAGACCTTCCATCGCATAGCTCAGCTTGTCAGCGGCATGCGCGTCCCAGTTATCCTCTTCAATGCCGTCAGCAAAGTCAGAGGTTTTATCCTGGAGATAAAGCACCGGCGCCATCGAACGGCCTTCGCTGCTCTCATCGTCGGCAGACATATCAAAGGTCATGTCCTGCGCGGCCATACGCGATTCCATTTCACGCACATCTTTGCTGCTTACGCCCAGCTCACGCGCAACCATCTCGACTTCGTCCTGATTGAACCAGCCCAGACGCTGCTTGGTTTTACGCAGGTTAAAGAACAGCTTACGCTGTGCTTTGGTGGTCGCGACTTTCACGATACGCCAGTTACGCAGCACGTATTCGTGAATCTCCGCTTTAATCCAGTGCACGGCAAATGAAACCAGACGCACGCCCACTTCAGGATTGAAGCGACGCACCGCTTTCATCAGACCGATGTTGCCTTCCTGGACCAGGTCAGCCTGTGGCAGACCGTAGCCGGAGTAATTACGAGCGATATGAACTACAAAGCGTAGGTGAGACAGGATCAGCGTCTTTGCTGCTTCCAGATCGCCCTGGTAATGCAGCCGTTCAGCCAACGCTTTTTCCTCTTCAGCCGAGAGCATCGGCCAGGTATTCGCAGCCCGGACGTAAGACTCCAGGTTGCCAAGAGGAGCAATAGCTAAAGTTTGCATTTCTTTGGTCATTCAAACCCTCACAAATTTAGTGGAATTGCCGCACATTTCCCTGCGCAGACGATACATTACGTCAACGTCGCGCGAAATCCGAAAGCAATCTGTGCTACTTAGAGTGCTAAAGTTATCCACAAGTTCAATTATAGCGGTGAATATTTTACACACAGATGACAGGAAGGGAAGAGGGAGAAATCCTCTGCACCCACCATCGGTAGCAGAGGACCATTATAACAAAAAAATGTTGCAGGCGTTTACTGCGGCGTAAATCGACGTAAATGTTGTACCGTTGCCAGCCACGCAGCCACCCAGCCGATGATTGCTGCAATCAGTAAAAGCAGCAGCGCCTCATCCCAGGAGAAGCCTTCCAGCGAGAAGGTGGTACCAAATACGGTCGCCACACTGGCGACGACAGACTGGAGACGCAGCACCAGCACTTCCGACAGCAGCAGCGACAGCACCGCGCCGCTGAACCCCAGCAGCGCCCCGCCGTAGAGGAAAGGACGCAGGATAAAGCCGTCAGTCGCACCAATCAGCTTCTGCACGTTAATCGTGTCGCGTCGGGCAAAGATGCTGAGACGAACACTGTTACCGATCACCAGGAACACCGCCACGATCATCAGCACACCAATCATCGACGCGATTTGCCCCACCAGTCCGGTCAGTGCAGCCAGCCGCGCAAACCAGCTGTCATCCATCCGCACTTCATCCACGCCCTGCACTTTGGTGACCCGATCGCGCAGGCTCTGCATGGTGTCAGAGTTCTGGAAATTGAGTTTCGGCGTAATGATGGCTACCGCAGGCAGCGGATTCTGCTCCAGCATATCCATTGCGCCGCCAAAGCCTGACCAGTTGCGGAACTCATTCAGCGCCTCTTCCCGTGTCAGGTAGTTAACGTTATCCACGCCTTCGACCTGCTTGAGCTGCGCCACGACGTTTTCTGCTGCCGTGTCATCAAGCGTTTTGGAGAGATAAACGGTTAACTGCGGCGCCGGATACCATTGCGTGGCCGCCTGGCTAACGTTTTTCCACACCATGTAGCAGACGCTGGGCAGCGTCAGGGAGATGGCAATAACCATCACCGTCAGCAGCGTGGCCAGCGGCTGACGCCACATGTCTGAGAGCGTGCCACGCAGTGCATAGCGCCACTGCTCCTGCCAGCCGCCCTTCAGCGCTTTACTCTTCGATGGCTGCTTCGCTTTCGGTGCAGCCGGACGTTTAATGCGTTTATTGACCATCGTGGCCTCCGTGCAGACGTCCCTGATTCAGCGTCATCATCCGGTAATTACGCCGGGCGATCAGGCCGCTGTCATGCGTTGCCATCAGAACGGTGACGCCAACGCGGTTAAACTCTTCGAACAGGCGCAGAATGTCTTCTGACAGCGCGTCATCAAGGTTACCGGTCGGTTCATCTGCCAGCAGCACGGCTGGCTTGTTCACCACCGCCCGGGCGATGCCCACACGCTGCTGTTCACCACCCGAAAGCTGAATCGGATAACTTTTCGCTTTGTCGAGCAGGCCGACTTTATCCAGCGCCGCCGAGACGCGACGACGGATATCTTCGCCGCTGGCACCGGAAATAATCAGTGGGATAGCCACATTGTCGTAAACAGAGCGATCCATCAGCAGGTGGTGATCCTGGAAGATCATGCCAATCTGACGACGCAGGAAAGGCACCTCACTGTTGCGCAGGCGGGAAATGTCATGGCCGCTGAACCAGATTTTTCCGGCACTCGGGCGTTCAATGCCACAAATCAGCTTCAGCAAGGTACTTTTACCGGCACCGGAGTGGCCGGTCAGAAACGCCATTTCGCCAGGACGCAGACGGAAATCTACTCCCTGTAGCGCCTGACGTCCGCCGAGATATGCCTTACTGACCTCTTCAAAGCGAATCATCCTAATTAGTCCTCTCGGGCAAACAATGCCTCAATAAAATCTTCCGCCTTAAACGGCCGTAAATCTTCAATGCCTTCACCGACGCCGATGTAGCGAATCGGAATACCGAACTGATCGGCCACCGAGAAGATGACGCCGCCTTTAGCGGTGCCATCCAGCTTGGTGAGCGCGATACCGGTCACGCCAACCGCTTCGTTAAACAGTCGGGCCTGGCTGACCGCATTCTGTCCGGTGCTGGCATCCAGCGTCAGCATCACTTCGTGTGGCGCTGAATCATCCAGTTTTTTCATCACGCGGGTGATTTTTTTCAGCTCTTCCATCAGGTGCGATTTGTTCTGCAGACGACCGGCCGTATCAGCAATCAGCACGTCAACGCCGCGCGATTTCGCTGCCTGAATGGCATCGAAGATCACCGAAGCAGAATCTGCACCCGTGTGCTGAGCAATCACAGGAATGTTATTACGCTGGCCCCACACCTGCAGCTGCTCAACCGCCGCTGCACGGAAAGTATCACCAGCCGCTAACATCACCGTTTTGCCTTCGGCCTGATACTGGCGCGCCAGCTTACCGATGGTCGTGGTTTTACCCACGCCATTGACGCCAACCATCAGGATGACAAACGGCGTTTTGCCTGAGACTTCCAGTGGCGCATCCACTTTTGCCAGAATCGAGGCCATTTCCGCTTTCAGCAGGCCGTAGAGCGCTTCGGCGTCACGTAGCTGCTTGCGGTTTGCCTGCTGGGTAAGATGGGTAATGATGCGGCGCGTGGTATCCACACCGACATCCGCAATCAGCAGCTGCTCTTCCAGCTCATCAAACAGGTCATCATCAATCTTTTTGCCACGGAACAGACTGATAAAACCGGAACCGAGGTTCTGACGGGTTTTGACCAGGCTGCGCTTCAGGCGAGCAAAGAAGCCCTCTTTGCTGGGACGTTCCTGCTCCTGCACGATGAGTGGCGCGGCGGCCAGCGGAAGATCGCTGACGGTGTCGGATAATGTATCTGCCGGTTCCGCGTCAGTGACGTCGGCTTCGCTCAATGCCAGCGCGGTCAGCTCTTCTTCGGTCAGCGGTGATTCCGCTTCACTGTGAGAGATTTCAGCGGTGGGTGCGTCATCCCGTGCCAGCGCGGTCAGCTCTTCTTCGCTTAATGGCGCGTCTGCTTCACTGTGTGGCGTTTCAACGATAGGAGCATCGCCCAGCGCCAGCGCTGTCAGCTCTTCGTCGCTTAACGGCGCGTCTGCTTCACTGTCCGGGATTTCAATGATCGGAGCGTCGCCCAGCGCCAGCGCGGTCAGCTCTTCTTCGCTTAACGGCGCGTCTGCTGATGCGTCGTCCGCGATCGGCGTGACCACATCGTCGGCATCGATAACCGGCGTCGCGTCATGTTCAGGTGCGGAGACGTCCAGTAATGCTTCAGGATCGGCCTCAATCGGCTCAGCCTCATCCAGCACCGCCGGTGCTGATTCGTGCGGCGCAGCCGCGGTGACGTCCGCCTCACGCTGCTGTTCGGCCACCGTTTCGGTGATAGCGACAGTCTCTTCCGCTTGCGCTTCAGCCTGGCTTAATGCCGGCGCTTCCTGTTCAGTCTGCTGCTGTGCGGGTTCTGCGACCTCGTGTGTCTGCTCCTCCGCTACAGGTTGTTTCTCTTCCTCTTTGCCAAATCCCAGCCAGGAAAAAAAGCCACGTTTTTTCTCTTTTGCCATTGTGTGACGACACTCCTCGATGGCTTTGTCCCGGTCGCGCGTGGTTTCCAGGGGTAAATCAATGAAAGTCGGTCAGCGCCAGACCGGCGTAAACCGCAGAATAATGCATGACTTCAGCAACTCAGTAGTCTAACACTTTCCAGCCAGCTCACCACAGCACCCTTTTTTAACGTTTCTTCTCACCGATTCGCCCGTTAAACTACGCAACAAATTATGACGAGTTGTGAGCAAGATGAATAAAAACCCCCGCAGTACAGGCGGTGCCGGGCAGATTCGCATCATTGGCGGCCAGTGGCGCGGACGTAAATTGCCGGTGCCGGACAGTGCCGGACTCCGCCCGACCACCGATCGGGTGCGTGAGACACTGTTTAACTGGCTGGCCCCGGTGCTGCCAGAGGCGCGCTGCCTCGACTGCTTTGCCGGTAGCGGCGCATTAGGGCTGGAGGCGCTGTCGCGTTACGCGGGATCGGCTACGCTACTGGAGCTGGAACGGCCTGTGGCACAACAGCTGACAAAAAATCTGCAGACGCTGCGCGCGAGCAATGGCACTGTGATTCAGACCAATGCGTTAAACTGGCTGGCACAGCCGGGTACCCCGTTCGATGTGGTGTTTATTGATCCGCCGTTTCGTCAGGGATTGCTGGAGCAGACGTTGCAGTTGCTGGAGCAGAATCACTGGCTGGCCGACCAGGCACTGATTTACGTCGAAAGTGAAGTGGAAAATGGCGCACCGCCGGTGCCGCCCGAGTGGGATCTTTATCGCGAGAAAATAGCCGGACAAGTGGCTTATCGTTTGTATCAACGTCAACAGGAGACGCAGGATGTTACTTAATTTGGGGCGTCTGTTGATGCTATGCGTGTGGGGATTTTTACTGGCTAACCTGGTTCATCCCTACCCTAAACCGCTGACGTATTTTATCAACGTTGCGCTGATTTTCATGATCCTGATGCATGGCCTGCAGCTGGTTTTACTGCGCACCACGCAGACCAAAGATGCGCCGCCAATTGACCGCGTCACCCAGGCCAAAGTGTTTCTGTTCGGGGTGTTCGAACTGGTCGCCTGGCAGAAGAAAAACTTCCCACGCAAGAAATAGTGCCGTGCGGGCGCCATGCCCGCCGGTCACTGCAGGGGCGTGAAGCTGATAAAGCGCGTGCCCTGCATCTTCAACTCGCCTCTCGCGCCTTTATCCAGCTGATGATATTCCGCCTCTTTCAGCTGCACCTTGATGTCGCTGGCCCCGTTCAGTGGATGAAACAGCACCTCATACCGCATCTCTTCTCCGGCGATCACCTCACGCTGCCGTGAACGGCGATTGGGAGAAGGAAATTCACGTTTAGTTTTGACCTCGGCCTGCAGAGAACGCACCGGTGAGGCATCATTGACCGCCACTTCACGGCGTTGCTTAATGAACTGACGGGTCGCCAGCACGGCGATTATCGCCAGGACAATGATAAAGATTAGCGGCGGTTTGCTCATAGTGCTCTTGTGCCTGCGGGGAAAATTAATCAGGCGGTAAAGCATACAACCAGAGTTGACCGATTGTCACATCTCAGGGGCTTAACCTAAACTGGAAGGGATATTTTGGGATCTTTCACCACTTTGAGTAAAAAAGGGAGAAACAATGCTCTGGTCTTTCCTCGCTGTACTTTTCTCCGGCTGGCTCTATGTCGACGCCACCTATCGCGGCCCTCAGTGGCAACGCTGGCTGTTTAAACCGGTCACACTGCTGCTGCTTGTCGGGCTGGCCTGGCAGGCGCCGGTGCTGCAGACCACGGACTACCTGATTCTGGCCGGTCTGGTCGCGACACTGGTCGGTGATGCGTTAACGCTGCTGCCGCGTCAGCAGATGCTCTATGCCGTCGGGGCTTTCTTCCTGTCGCACCTGCTTTATACGCTCTGCTTCGCCGCCAGCATGACCATGACCTTCTTCTGGCCGATTCCGCTAACGTTGCTCATTATCGGTGCCGCCCTGACTGGCATCATCTGGAGCCGACTGGAAGATCTTCGCTGGCCTGTCTGTACGTTTATCGGCATGACGCTGGTGATGACCTGGATAGCGACCGAGCAGTACTTCTTCCGTCCAACTGATTACAGCTTCTCTATCATGGTCGGTGCCGGCCTGCTGCTGCTGGCAAACGCCGTCTGGTTTATCTCGCACTATCGCCGTCGCTTCACCGCTGACAGCGCGATCGTCGCCGCCTGCTACTTTGCCGGTCATTTTATGATCGTGCGCTCATTGTGGGTCGTCTGAGAAAATAGCCTTGACTCTGGAGTTCACTCCAGAGTGTAGGATAGCGGGATGAGCCGGGTTGCTCATCCCGCTTTTTTTTACACTCTGGAGGTCATATGCATCAACATCACGCCTGTGGCTGCGGCAAACCGCGTGCCAGCCACGCCGCAGCGAAACCGCTGTGCCAGGTTCGTCAGGCCCGTCCCCTCTCCCTTTCTATTCATGCTGCTACACCCGTAACGGCGGATACAGCGGGCTGTTGCTGTGACAGTAACAGCAGCCCTGGCAATGACGCCGACGCCGCTGAGGAAAGTGACCGGCGAGGCTCCTGGCCCTTTAGCTGGCAGGTCAGCGGGATGGATTGCCCGAGCTGCGCCCGCACCATTGAAACCGCCGTCCGTCAGGTAAAAGGCGTGACCGACGCCCGCGTGCTGTTCAGCAGCGAAAAGCTGGTCGTCAACGCCGATCAGGATGTGCAAAACGCCGTTGTACAGGCGGTGAAAAAAGCCGGTTTTCAGCTCGCCATTCCATCAGCCTCGTCACCCGCCACGGCAGCCACTCCGGGCTGGCAACAGAACCGGATGCTGATTTTGCTGGCATTGCTGGTACTCGTCAGCAGTGTCGTCAGCCAGTTCGCGCCCGCCTGGGGCGATCGGCTGTTTGTGCTGACCACGCTGGTCGGCCTGATCCCGGTCGCGCGCGGTGCATGGCAGCGCATTCGCAGCGGATCGCCTTTTACCATTGAGACATTAATGACACTGGCGTCAGCCGGTGCGCTGATTATTGGCGCGCACGCTGAAGCCGCGATGGTGCTGGTGCTGTTTCAACTGGGCGAACAGCTGGAAAGCTATGCCGCTTCCAGGGCGCGCAGCGGCGTCACCAGCCTGATGGCGTTGCGGCCTGAGTCGGCTATTCGCCTTGAACAGGGCAAACGTCGTGAAGTACCGCTGGCAGCGCTGCAACCCGGCAATGTGATTGAAGTGGCGGCGGGCAGCCGCCTGCCGGTCGACGGCCGTTTAATCAGCCCGCTTGCCAGTTTCGATGAGAGCGCGCTGACCGGAGAATCATTACCGGTCACGCGGGCCAGCGGCGAAAAGATTCTCGCCGGCGCCACCAGCGTGGATCGGCAGGTAATGCTGGAAGTGGTGTCGAAGCCGGGTGAAAGCGCGATTGACCGTATCCTGCAGCTGATTGAGGAGGCGGAAACGCACCGTGCGCCGGTAGAACGCTTTATCGATCAGTTCAGTCGCATCTATACGCCACTGGTGATGCTGCTGTCGCTGCTGGTGATGGTGGTGCCGCCCCTGCTTTTCGCAGGCGACTGGCAGCCGTGGATCTATAAAGGTCTGACGCTGCTGCTGATTGGCTGCCCCTGTGCGCTGGTGATCTCCACGCCCGCCGCGATTACCTCCGGGCTGGCGGCGGCGGCGCGACAGGGCGCGCTGATTAAAGGCGGTGCGGCGCTGGAGCGGCTGAGTTCGCTGCGCAGAATGGCGTTTGATAAAACCGGCACGCTGACGCTGGGCAAGCCACAACTGACGCAGATCCTGCGATTTGGCGAGGCCAGCGAATCAGAGATGCTGGCGCTGAGTGCCGCTGCGGAACAGGGTGCGACCCATCCACTGGCCAGCGCTATCGTGGCGGCCGCGCAGGCGCGTGAGCTGGTGATTCCTGACGCGCTGGATCAGCAGGTGCAGGCCGGACGCGGTATCCGTGCGCAGGTCTCAGGCCAGCAGATTCAGCTGCTGACGCCAGGCCATGCTCCCGGTCTGACGCCGCAGCAAAATGCGCAGATAGCGCAACAGGAAGCCGAAGGTGAAACGCTGGTAGTGCTGATGCGCGATGGCGACGCGCTGGGTGCGCTGGCCCTGCGCGATCAGCTGCGCGACGACGCCGTGGAGGCGTTAAAGGCGCTGAAAAAGCTGGGCATTGAGAGCCTGATGCTGACGGGTGACAATCCTCGCGCCGCAGCAACCATTGCCCGTCAGCTCGATATCGATTATCGCGCCAGCCTGCTGCCCGCCGATAAGGTGGCGGCCATCCGTGAACTGAGTCAGCAGCAGCCGCTGGCGATGGTCGGAGATGGTATTAACGACGCCCCGGCGATGAAAGCGGCGACGCTGGGCATTGCCATGGGTAGCGGCACTGATGTCGCGCTGGAAGCGGCCGATGCGGCCCTGACGCGAAATCAGCTCAGCAATCTGGCCCCGATGATTGCGCTGGCACGCCGGACACGGCGCATCATCCGCCAGAATATCGGTATTGCGCTGGGTCTGAAGGCGATTTTCCTGGTCACTACCCTGATGGGCCTGACCGGACTGTGGCTGGCGGTGCTGGCAGATTCCGGTGCGACCGCGCTGGTCACTGCCAACGCCTTGCGGTTACTGCGTCGTCGCGCCTGAGTGTGAGGCTTCTGATCGATGAGTAAAGTTAACGACGGCCCGAACGGCTGTCGTTAACCCGCCATGCCTTTACGAATCAGAAACTGATAAGGCAGCGTGTCGGTCTGCTGCGCCAGCAGGCCATGTTCCATAAAGCGGCAGAAGCCGGGAATGTCGCGCGTCGTCGCCGGATCGTCGGCGATAATCAGCAACGTCTCGCCATCCTGCAGGCCGCGTACGGTTTTGCGCACCATCATCACCGGCTCCGGGCAACGCAGGCCACGGGCATCCAGCTGATGATCGGCAGAGGAAAAAGCATCGCTCATAATCAACTCAGTTCAGCAAAAGGGCGCCTATTCTAGCGCGTGCTGGCGGTGAAGCAAGGCGATAACGATTGCGTTAAAATTAACCATTGCATAAAAAGCACAACGCGGTAAGATGCCGCCGCTTTTTGCTCATAAAACTGCCAGGCGCTGCCCGAACGGCGTCCCGCAATGGGTTCCCTCACCCCAACATTAAAAAGGTTGAATATGCTCGCATTTTCTTCACGTCAGCGCATGCATGCGCTTTTCTGGTTGTCGCTGTTTCACCTGCTGGTGATCACATCAAGTAACTATCTGGTACAGCTGCCAATTTCTGTCTTTGGCTTCCACACCACCTGGGGTGCATTCAGCTTTCCCTTTATCTTCCTGGCGACCGATCTCACCGTGCGTATTTTTGGCGCACCGCTGGCCCGACGCATTATTCTGGCTGTGATGATCCCGGCGCTGTTTATCTCTTACGGCGTTTCGGCACTGTTTTATCAGGGTGAATGGCAGGGCTGGCAGGCACTGGAAGTCATGAATCTCTTTGTTGCCCGTATCGCCTGCGCCAGCTTCATGGCTTACGCGCTGGGTCAGATCCTCGACGTTCATGTATTCAACCGTCTGCGTCGTCTGCCGCAGTGGTGGATAGCACCAGGCTGTGCCATGTTCCTGGGAAATATCAGCGATACGCTGGCCTTCTTCTTCATCGCCTTCTACAAAAGTCCTGATGCCTTTATGGCGCAGCACTGGGTTGAGATTGCACTGGTGGATTACAGCTTCAAAGTGCTTATCTGCATGGTCTTCTTCCTGCCCGCCTACGGCGTACTGCTCAACGCCGCGCTGAAGCGTCTGGCGGAACGCCAGACCGCCCGCCAGGTCAATTTCGGCTGAGCCGGGTTTATCAGACGTTATTGGTGCAGGCAGTCTGGACACGGACAGCGCGGAACAATCCGTAGTACACGTAGTTCGTGAGGATTACTCGCTGCGCCCGCCCCTTCAGGGCCGCCCTGACGGGCGTTCAGGTTGCTAAAGCAGCCTGTGTGAGCACTGCCCAGGTTCAGAATGACAAAAAAATAGTCTGATTGGCCAGGCGCTAAGAGCCCATACCATTTCCGCCATTACCCGCTAAGATCTTCTGACAATCATCAGGTTGCGTTTGCAGCCTGATTCCTGTTGTATTACTGCCTGACTGGAAACTTAAAAAGGGATTCTGATGCGCAATCTGGTGAAATATGTAGGAATGGGTTTACTGGTATTGGGCTTAGCCGCCTGTGACCAGAAGAAAGATGAAGCGGCGAATGACAACGGCGTCAGCGCCAGTCAGTCGGCGCAGACTGTCACGCTGATGGATGGCAAACTGAGCTTCTCACTGCCACCAGGCATGTCAGATAAAAGCGGTAAACTGGGTTCGCAGACCACGAACATGCACGTTTACGCAGATGAAACCGGTGCCCGCGCCATCATTGTGATTGCCGGCGACCCGACCAGTGATGGGCTGGATGTGCTGTCGAAGCGCATGGAACAGCAGCAGCGTAACCGCGACCCGCAGCTGCAGGTGGTGTCGAACAAATCTGTGACGCTGAAAGATCAGCCCGCACAGCAGCTGGATACGGTGATTTCTGCCAACAATCAGACCTCATGGTCTTCTGTGGTGCTGGCTAAAGTCGATGGCAAGCTGGTGACACTGCAGATTACGCTGCCAGGCGATAATCAGCAGCAGGCGCAGAGCGATGCAGACAACATTGTGAAAAGCATTACGCTGAAGTAAAACAAAAGGCTGGCTTCCCACGGGGAAGCCAGCCTTTATTCAGAGCAGATTATAAACCTGTATTTTCCCGGATATATTTCCGCGCTTTCACGGCATATTCAAAAGGATTGGCCAGCGCCGGATCCTGCTCCGCTTCCACCACCATCCAGCCTTTGTAGCCGTAATCATTCAGAATTTTAAACACCGGTTTGAAGTCGATCACGCCATCGCCAGGCACGGTAAAGGTGCCCTTTTTCACACCTTCCAGGAATGAGAGATGATTCTCCCGCACCTCAGCGACCACCTCATCACGCACATCCTTGAGATGAACGTGGAAGATGCGCGGCAGATATTTTTCCAGTACCGCCAGCATCTTCTGCTGGGAGCCTTCGGAGTAGTAAACGTGGCCAGTGTCATAGAGCAAACCCACCTGCTCGTCAGTCATCGCCATAAACCGGTCAATCTCTTCCGTGGTCTGAATGCCAGTACCCATGTGGTGATGCAGCGTCACGCGCATCCCTTTCTCCGCTGCAATGCGGGCGAGTTCGTTGTAGCCTTCTGCCGTTAACTGCCACTCTTCATCGCTGAAAATCGCTTTCTCTTCAAACACCGCAAGCCCGGTGCCCTGAATACTTTTACTCTGCTCAGAACAGCCGATCACCCGCGCGCCCATCGCATGCAGGAAGTTCATGTGCTCGATGAACTGTTCGATGGTTTTCTCTTTGTCACCGTTGGCGAAAAAGGTGCTGAACCAGGCGTTGCAGATCTGGATGCCGCGAATGTCGAGCATCGGTTTCAGAATCGCCGGATCGCGCGGGTATTTGCTGCCCACTTCGCTGCCGGTAAAGCCAGCCAGCGCCATCTCACTCACGGTCTGCTGGAAAGTATTTTCACTGCCGAGATCCGGCATGTCATCGTTGGTCCAGCCGATCGGCGCGATAGCCAGTTTTACGTTCTCTTTGTTCATTTTCTCATTCCCAGGCGGAGAGCGGCCAGGCCGCATAGACAGCTGAATCAGTTATAGAAAGCAGGACGTGGCGGCATCTCTACCGGCTCAATCGCACCACTGTTCTGCGCTTTGATACAGGCATCGGCGGCCACGGAGGCGGCAAAGCCATCCCATGCAGAAGGTCCGGTAAGCTGGCCCGCTTTGATGTCGTTGATAAACGCCTGCAGCTCAACGTCATACGCTTCGATAAAGCGATCTTTCCAGTCCACCAGAATGGTGTTCGACAGGCGCGCATCTTTGCGCAGCTGTACTGATGAAGGCTCCGGCAGACGAGCAATCCCCTCTTCACCGACCACTTCACACTGAATGTCATAGCCGTAAGCGCAGTTAACAAAAATCTCAACGTCGATACGCACCCCTTTGTGGGTTTCGAACAGGACGATCTGCGGATCTTTCAGCTGACCATGCGACTTCGACGTCACGCGCGGGAAGATGACCTGCACGGTTTTATAGTCGTCGTTTGTCAGCCAGCGCAGCACATCCAGCTCGTGGATGAGGGTGTTGGTGATCGCCATCGGCGTGGTGTAGTTCTCTGGCACGGTCGGGTTGCGGTGCGCGCAGTGCAGCATCAGCGGCTCACCGATATCGCCATCGGTAATCACTTTTTTCAGGGCGCGATAGCCCGCATCGTAAGGACGCATAAAGCCGACCTGCACCAGGCGTTTACCGGCCTGAATCTCTGCATCCACCACCCGGCGGCAGCCCTCGGCGCTCATCGCCAGCGGCTTCTCACAGAACACCGGTTTACCGGCGGCAATCGCCGCTAAGGTGAACTCTTCATGGGTTGGATCCCATGAGGTGACCAGCACCGCATCAACATTCGGTGACTGAATCACATCGTGGCCATTTTCGAACACCTCCGCCTCAATGTTCAGGCGCTGCAGTGCAGCACGCGCGCCTTCGACATTGATGTCAGAGACGGCAACCACCTGGGCACCCTGCAGCACATGGCTGCAGCGGCGAATATGTTCCTGACCAATTGCACCTGTACCGATGACACCAAGTTTCAAAGTCATAATTACACCTGTGTAGGGTTCGTACGGAGAAGAGGAAAACGGGCCGCAGCACGGCCCGGAAATTAATATTTGCGCGCCTGATCCAGATGGCTGTTGAGCTTGTCCGCCACCGCCTGAGCGCGTTCGGTCTTCGACGCCTGCGCCACACCGACATGCCACCAGCTGAAATATTTGTGGATCATGGTTTTAGGCAGCACTTTGATGTCGATAAGGGTGGAAACCGTCTGGGTGCGGGCATCTTCCAGCGCCGCTTTGAGCTGCTCCAGCGTGGTGACACGATAGGTTTTGCAGCCATAACCGGCAGCAATCGCGGCGAAATCGACCGGGATAAAACCGCCGTCCAGCTTGCCGCCTTCCGGGTTACGGAAGCGGAACTCGGTGGTGAAGCTGTCCATGCCGTGTTCCATCTGCAGGTTATTGATGCAGCCGTTGGTCATGTTATCCAGCAGCACCACGTTAATTTTCGCCCCTTCCTGAATCGAGGTGACCAGCTCTGAGTGCAGCATCATAAAGGAGCCATCACCGACCAGCGCATAGACCTCGCGCTGCGGTTGCGCCAGCTTCACACCCAGCGCGGCATTCACTTCATAGCCCATGCAGGAGTAGCCATATTCAACGTGGTAGGCGTTGTAATCTTTGGTGCGCCAGACGCGCTGCAGGTCACCCGGCAGACTGCCTGCCGCTGCCACGACCACCGCATCTTTTGGCAGTTGCTCGTTCAGCGTGCCGAGTACGCTGCTTTGCGTCAGCAGCGACTGGGTCAGGCGGTTAAATTCAGCGAACACCGCTTCGCGGTCGAGATGGTCAGCAATCTCCGGCACAAAGTCGCCATCGTGATATTCCACCTGGTAGACGCGCTGCGTCTCTTTCAACAGCTGACTCTGCGCCTGCTCAATCTGGTTGCCCCAGTCGTTGCTGTAGTGCTGTGAGGCCAGCGCGGCAGTGAGCGCGGTCAGCCCTTCGCGGGCATCGGCCAGCAGCTGCACGCCATCCAGCTTGTAGCTGTCGAAGTTGCTGACATTGATGTTCAGGAAGCTGACATCGGGATGCTGGAAAATCCATTTCGATGCAGTAGTGAAATCGGTGTAGCGGGTGCCGATGCCGATCACTAAATCGGCCTCTTTTGCCAGCAGGTTAGCGGCCAGACAGCCGGTTTCACCCACGCCGCCGACGTTCAGCGGATGGTCAGAAACCAGCGTGCCTTTGCCCGCCTGCGTCTCGGCAAAGGGAATCTGATAACGCTCAGCAAACTGGCGCAGCGCCTCGCCCGCTTCGGAGTATTTCACACCGCCGCCGCAGATAATCATCGGCTTGCGCTTACGATTAATCAGCGTCAGGGCATCTGCCAGCTGCGCCGCCACCGGCAGACGGCGATCCAGACGGTGCACACGTTTCTGGAAGAAGTAGTCCGGATAATCCCAGGCTTCGCCCTGCACATCCTGCGGAAGAGAGAGCGTGACCGCGCCGGTTTCAGCCGGATCGGTGAGTACGCGCATGGCATTAATACAGGCGGACATCAGCTGCTCCGGGCGGCTGACGCGATCCCAGTATTTGCTGACGGCGCGGAAGGCGTCGTTGGTGCTGATGCTGAGGTCGTAGCTCTGCTCAATCTGTTGCAGTACGGGATCGGGCTGGCGGGTAGCGAAGACGTCGCCGGGCAGCAGCAGCAGCGGAATGCGGTTAGCCGTCGCCGTCGCGGCGGCGGTGATCATATTCGCCGCACCAGGCCCCACGGATGAACTGCAGGCGATAATCTGACGGCGCAGTGACTGGCGTGCAAAGCCGGTGGCAGCATGGGCCATGCCCTGCTCATTACGGCCCTGATAAACCATCAGATCGCCGCTATCCTGTTCCAGCGCCTGGCCCAGCCCCAGCACGTTGCCATGGCCGAAGATCGCGAAGATACCTTTGACGAACTTCGTTTCAACGCCATCGACATCAATGAATTGATTATCCAGAAATTTAACCAGCGCCTGTGCCGTGGTCAGTCTGATAGTGCTCATATTCTTCCTTACATGCTGGTGGACCCCGACTTCCGCGACAGCACGCCAGGCGTTGTCTTGGGCGGAAAAGGCGACCGGAATAACTGAAACGTGAGGCGATTATAAACAAATATTTTTTTCATAAAACACGATTACAGAAGAAACATTTCATTTTGCGAGTGAGATCAAATTTAATGGCGGCTTCAGGTGTGACGGGGGATTGCAGAGGGGAAATCTGGAACGTTTAACAGAGAGTGGCACATGATGAAAAAATTTATTTCAATGCAGCAGCATGCCTGACTGGCGTGCGGATTCCTGCGATCCCCTTCACAACCCTGACATACCGGACATCGTGCCGACGAAGACTGCGCAGACGGAAGAGAATCAGGAGTTTTACCTGGTTCACAAAATTGCGATGGATATTTCATTTCGTGTTGAATATGGAATTTTTATTCCTCATAATTCTCCCATTGTCAGTCAGACACCCACAGACCCGGATGCAGAGCGAATATAGCGTCGACCTTTTCGCCCGCCAGCCCTGCTAATCACAAGAGGAAACCACAGGTATGAGTACACAACAGAAGCCGCTTGATGTGATTTGTATCGGGCGAATTGCCGTTGATTTTTATGGTCAGCAAATTGGAGCGCGGCTGGAAGATGTCACCTCCTTTGCGAAATATCTGGGCGGTTCCTCAGGCAACGTCGCCTATGGCACCGCGATTCAGGGGCTGAAATCAGCGATGCTGGCGCGGGTGGGAGATGAGCATAATGGTCGCTTTCTGCGTGAAGCGTTGCAGCGCGTCGGCTGTAATACCGATGCACTGATCACCGATCCGCGGCGTCTGACGGCACTGGTGATCCTGGGCATCAAAGACGAAGAGACTTTTCCGCTGATTTTCTACCGTGATAACTGCGCTGACATGGGGCTGGTGCCGGAAGATATTGATGAAACCTTTATTACCTCTTCCCGCGCGGTAGCGGTAACCGGCACTCACTTATCGCATCCACAAACCCGTGAAGCTGTGCTGAAAGCGCTGGATATCGCCCGCCGCAACGGTCTGCGCACGGCGCTGGATATTGATTACCGCCCGGTATTGTGGGGGCTGACCTCGCTGGGTGACGGTGAAACGCGTTTCATTGAGTCTTCCCAGGTTACGCAGCAGTTGCAGGAAGTGGTGCACTATTTCGATTTGATCGTCGGCACCGAAGAGGAGTTTCACATCGCCGGTGGCAGCACCGACACCCTGACTGCTCTGAAGAACGTTCGCAAGGCGAGCCAGGCAACGCTGGTCTGCAAACGCGGTCCGCTGGGTTGCGTGGTGTTTGAAGGGGATATACCGGATAGCTGGGAAGAGACTCAGCTGCACACCGGCGTGCGCGTTGACGTGCTCAACGTGCTGGGCGCGGGTGATGCCTTTATGTCTGGCCTGCTGCGCGGCTGGCTGAATGATGAAGGCTGGGAGCAGGCGTGCCGTTACGCCAACGCCTGTGGGGCGCTGGTGGTTTCACGCCACGGCTGTGCCCCGGCCATGCCAACCAAAGCGGAACTGGATGATTTCCTGAGCCGCGACAAAGAGGTGAAACGTCCCGATCTCGACAGTCGTCTCAACCACCTGCACCGCGTGACCACCCGCAAGCAGGCGTGGCCGGAGCTGAACGTTTTCGCTTTTGATCATCGCAAACAACTGGCGGACATGGCGGAGGAAGCGGGCGTGGATGAAAGCCGTATTCCACAGCTGAAACTGCTGCTGCTGGAAGCCGCTCAGAAGGCCGCCAGAGAGGCGGGATTAGAGAATAAGAGCGGTATTCTGGCGGATACCACCTATGGTCAGAAAGCGCTGAATGCCATCACCGGGAAGAACTGGTGGATTGGCCGTCCGATTGAGCTGCCGAGCTCACGTCCGCTGCGCCTGGAGCATGGCAACATTGGCTCGCAGCTGATCGACTGGCCCGCCGAGCACGTCGTGAAATGTCTGGTGTTTTATCATCCTCACGACAGTGCTGAACTGCGCAAAGAGCAGGATGACGTGGTGCTCGATGTCTGGAATGGCTGTAATAAAAGCGGGCATGAGCTGCTGCTGGAAGTGATTCTCCCGGAGAGCAACCCGGATAAAAATGAAGCCTATTACCTTGATATGCTGACGCATTTCTACAGTCTGGGCATCCAGCCTGACTGGTGGAAACTGCCACCGCTGTCCGCGGAAAGCTGGCAGGCGATCAGCACGCTGATTGAGCAGCAGGATCCCCACTGTCGCGGCATTCTGTTGCTCGGTCTGGATGCGCCTGAAGAGAAGCTTAAAGCGGGCTTTGCCGCGGCGGCCAACGCGCCCTGGGTGAAAGGCTTTGCGGTGGGTCGCACCATCTTTGGTCAGCCTTCGCGCCAGTGGCTGCAGGGTGAACTGGACGATCAGGCGCTGATTGAGACCGTTAAAGGCAATTATCTGCGGCTGATTGAGTACTGGCGTGCTGCCCGCGCCTGATTTCATGCTCTGCTATAGACTGTCTCAACCGCGATGGCCTCAGACGGCTGACTTACTCAAGGCAGGGTGAAGGTTGCAGCAACAAATAAGCTCAACGCGCAGGTAACATGGTCAGAGGAGGAAAGCGTCCCGCGCCAGGGACGGGGCGGGCCGAGCGGCCATGGATGGCTTAAGCGACTTTCCGATCTGACCATGTTACCTGAGCCTGCGCGAACTCATAGCAGGCAGAGACAGACTCTTTCATCACGCTATCCCAACCGGGATGGCGTTTTTTACTGGTTACCCTCCCAGCCTGCTGTCATTTCATCCCGGTTTTCACCCTGACATTGCCCGCGAAGAGTCACGCCTCGGGCGCTAAAGCTAATCTGTGAACCATTTCATAAAGCCATGAAATAAACTGCGCCGTTAACGCAAAGAAATGAAATTTTCCATCCATCTGGTAATATAGCGCTCATTATGCAGCCATTATTCTAATTATACGGGCAGAAGTGATGAACAATAATCCCACCCAACTTTCTCTCTTGCAGGACGATATTCGTCGCCGCTACGAAACGCTGAGCAAGCGTCTTAAACAGGTTGCGCGCTACATCCTTGATAACAGTAACAGTATTGCTTTCGATACCGTCGCCTCGATTGCCCAGCAGGCCGATGTGCCGCCGTCGACGCTGATCCGTTTTGCGAATGCGTTTGGCTTCAGCGGTTTCAACGAAATGAAACAGGTTTTTCGTCAGCACCTGATGGAGGAGACGGTCAACTATACCGAGCGCGCTCGCCTGTTTCGTCAGACCTCAACGGACGACAGCGCCAGTGCCCCTGAAAGCCCAGCGGAGATCCTCAACGTCTTTACGATGGTGAACAGCCAGGCGTTGCAGCAACTGGCGATGCAGGTTAATCCTGAGCAGCTGAACAAGGCAGTGAAACTGCTGAATGAGGCTGAGAACATCTATGTCATCGGCCTGCGTCGCTCCTTTAGCGTCGCCTCCTATCTGGTTTACGCGCTGCGTCACCTGGAGCGTCGCGCGTTTCTGATTGATGGCCTGGGCGGGATGTTTACCGAGCAGCTCAGCCTGGTAAACCCGAAAGATGTGGTGATTGCGATCAGCTACTCGCCTTATGCGCGTGAGGCGGTCGAAGTGGTTGAAATGGGTGCTAAACGTGGCGCGCATCAGATTGCTATTACCGACAGCCAGGTCAGCCCGCTGGCCGCCTTTAGTGATGTCTGCTTTGTGGTGCGTGAGGCGCAGGTCGACGGCTTCCGTTCGCAGGTCGCCTCGCTCTGCCTGGCGCAGACGCTGGCGGTGTCACTGGCTTTGAACAACGCCGAGAGTTCCGCTCAGTAACCTGCGTTCCACACAGTAAAAAGGGCAGCCCAATTGGCTGCCCTTTTTGTGGCTATCCACGCACTATGCACGCCTGATAAAACCGCCGTGATTTACGCGTTGCGCGGATAGCTGTCGCTGTTCACCCAGGCGTGATCTTTCTCCCAGCTGAATTTCCACAACCGCACCGGCCCCGCCATCACGTTCAGATAGTAGTTGTTGTAACCTGCCAGCGTCGCCACCGGATGATAGCCGCGCGGCACCATCACCACGTCGCGATTATAGGGTGCCATGCAGACATCCAGTGAGCGGTCGTCGGTGTAGACGCGTTGCATGGCAAAGCCAGGCTCCGGATCGAAACGGTGATAGTAGGTCTCTTCCAGGTAGGTTTCGTTTTCACTCTCCTCCTGGTCGTGCTTGTGGCTGGGATAAGAGCTGGTATCGCCCTCGTTGGTATAAACCTCAACCACCAGCAGGCTGTCAGCCGGTTCAGTGTCAGGCAGGATATTATGCACCAGGCGCTGATTGCGCCCTTTTCCGCGATGCTCAACACCTACATCCGCTGGTGCAATCAGTCGTGCAGGCAGATTTCCCTGACCGGGCGCGTTACAGACCGCCAGTTCAAGATCGCTGTCTGCATACACTTCCACTTCATCATCATGCGGCACATAAACGGAATAAGGCGGCACGCGTTCGAAAGGCGACATGCGCTTACCGATACCGGGAAACTCAGCATGGCGGGTTTTCACCGAGGCCAGCCCGGCCACCAGCACCAGACACAGCTCTTTATCACCACTGTTGAGGCGCAGGGTTTCCCCTTTCTTCAGCAGATAAGCATCAAACCCGACATAACGCCAGCCAGCACGCTCAGGTGTGACATGCTGAATACGGCCCTGTGCGTCAGGGGCCTGTGCTTTCGACAGTAAAGACATCCCGATCCTCCTCTCTGTCACGATTAACACGGCGAGAGTCACGCGGACGCAATGCCAGCGAACAAAGCGACCGGCAGACTATCCTGCCGGTCGCACACCGTGATCCGTGATCGACGTTGAAATAAATTAGCCTAAGGTTGGCATACTGAATTCAGACACGGTCTGCTGACCGGATGGCCAGCGCACGGTGGCGGTTTTCATGCGCGTATAGAAGCGCACGCCGTCCGGCCCGTGGACATTCAGCGCGCCAAACACGGAACGTTTCCAGCCGCCAAAGCTGTGGAATGCCATCGGCACCGGAACCGGCACGTTGACACCCACCATGCCCGCTTCAACGTTCTGCACAAACTCACGCGCGGTGTGACCGTTGCTGGTGAAAATCGCACTGCCGTTGCCAAACTCATGGCTGTTAACCAGTTGCAGTGCGCTGTCGTAATCCGGTGCGCGCATGATGCTCAGCACCGGCCCAAAAATCTCTTCACGCCAGATCACCATCTCAGAGGTGACGTTATCAAACAGCGTGCCGCCAACGTAGTAACCTTCTGCGTGACCCGCAACCTGCACGTTACGGCCATCCACCACCAGCTTCGCACCTTCCTGCTCGCCTTTATCGATGTAACCCAGCACCTTCTTCTGGTGCGCAGCGGAGACAACCGGACCCATCTCATTTTCTTCGGCACCCTGACTCATTCCCGGGCCGATACGCAGTGCTTTCACCAGCGGTGTCAGGCGGGCAATCAACTTGTCTGCGGTGTCATCACCCACGGCGACAACAACAGGCAGAGCCATACAGCGTTCACCGGCAGAACCAAACGCACCGCCCATGATGGCGTTAACGGTGGCATCCAGATCGGCATCCGGCATAACGATAGCGTGGTTTTTCGCCGCGCCAAATGCCTGCACTCGCTTGCCGTGGGCGCTGGCGGTCTTATAGATATGCTCAGCTACGCCTGAAGAGCCGACGAAGCTCACCGCGGCAATGCGCGGATCCTTATAGAGCTGCTCAGCATCTTCATTAGAGCTGTGCACCACGTTGAATACGCCATCCGGCAGGCCCGCTTCGGTCAGGAGCTCGGCCATACGCACGGCCGCAGACGGATCCAGCGCCGGTGGCTTCAGGACAAAGGTGTTACCGCAGGCCAGTGCGATCGGGAACATCCACAATGGCACCATCGCCGGGAAGTTGAACGGCGTAATGCCCGCCACGACGCCAACCGGCTGCATCAGCGAGAAGCTGTCAACGCCGCCGCCGACGTTCGGGGAATATTCGCCTTTGAGCAAATGAGGGATCCCGCAGGCAAACTCAATCACTTCAATGCCACGCGTCAGTTCACCCAGTGCATCGGACCAGACTTTGCCATGCTCAGAGACAATCAGCGCCGCCAGCTCATCACGATGCTGCTCCATCAGGGCTTTAAAGTTAAACAGAACGCGGGCGCGACGCAGCGGCGAAGTTTTAGACCAGGCTGAAAATGCGTCATGCGCGGCACCAATCGCCTGAGCCACTTCATCAGCGGTACTTTGCGTCAGTTCACGAACCACTTTGCCGGTTGCCGGATCGTAAACAGGAATGGTTTCGTTGCTGGCGCTGAACGTGATTTTACCGCCAATAAAGTTACCTATGGTTGTCATGATGTTGCCTCTTAAGATGGTTAAGTTCCCTGCAGACGGGCCCTTTGGCCTGCCACACTGCCTGACCAGGCAAACCTGAAAGCGTGCTATGAAGCTATTACAGTGGAATAAATTTTTCAAATAGTTATTTTTGGAAAATTTGATTTTAGCGGCACAGATCGCATTTTTATTGTCCACCCCTGTCTGACCGCGTGATGAGAGCAGCAGAGCAATATTACCGGTCAGCCTTAGCGTAACAGGGGAATTACCGCGGCGTGGATTACGTCTGTTTCTGCGAAGTCGATCCTGCGTTGACGCATCAGCGTGAAACGAAATATGAAATTAATGCGAGGCTGATCTAATAAAATACATTTCATAATTCACTAATTATGAAATAAATGTTTTCTTTAGTCGAAACATTCTCCTGTTCCGGAGTTAGCGCATGGCCATCGACCCAACCCGTTTCTGTATCAACCGCAAAATTGCGCCCCGGCTCTCGCTGGAAGCCTTCTTTCAGCTGGTTCAGCGTCTGGGCCTGAGCAAGGTTGAACTGCGTAATGATATGCCCGGCGGCAGCGTCACTGACGATCTCAGCACCGATCAACTGCGCGCCCTGGCCGACAGATACCACATTGATATCATCAGCATTAATGCGCTCTATCCGTTTAACCATATTGATGACGCGCTGCTGAGCCGGGCCGAGGCGCTGTTACAGACAGCACAACAGATTGGTGCAAAAGCGCTGGTGATGTGTCCGCTGAATGAGGGGATTACCGTGTCGCCTCAGCAGACACAGGCGGCGATGCAGGCACTGGCGCCGCGCTTTGCCCACTATGGCATTCTGGGGCTGGTGGAGCCACTGGGTTTCCCGGTCAGCTCACTGCGTTCGATCGTGCAGGCGCAGGCGTTAATTGCTGCGGCAGGCGTGCCTTTTAAACTGTTGCTGGATACGTTTCATCATCATCTCTATGAGAAGGCTGAACAGGAATTCCCGGTGGGTATCGATATTGACCAGATTGGACTGGTGCACCTTTCAGGCGTGGAAGATCAACGTCCGACCGCCGAACTGACCGACGAAGAACGCATCATGCTGAATGACAATGATGTGCTGAAGAGCGTGGTGCAGGTTAAACGGCTGGAGATGCTTGGCTATAAGGGCGTCTACGCCTTTGAGCCGTTCTCCGGTCAGCTCAACAGCTGGACCCCGGCGGAGATTGAACGCCAGATCCGCCACAGTATTGAACTGCTGCAGGCCTGAATCCTGCTGCATCCCGCATTTATCCGTTTATCTGTGTCTGAAAAGACGTTATGGCCCGCTGCTGGGCCATTTTTTTTATTCTGAAGAACCGTCTGCTGCTGACTGCGATGCCTGACGCTTCAACAGCCGCAGCGTGCAGAAAAACGCGACACAGACCAGCAGCGCCGTGAGCAGATAGACGCGTGAGACATCCGCATAATTCATGATGAATCCGGCCAGTGGCCCGGTTATCCCCAGCGACAGATCCATAAAGGCGGTATAGGTTGCCAGGGCGCTGCCCTGATTCTGCTGCGGCACCACTTTTACCGCCACCACGCCCAGCGCCGGGAACACCAGAGAAAACCCGGCCCCGGTCAGAAAAGCACCCGCGTTTGCCATCCAGGGATTACCCGCAGCGGCGACCAGAAACAGTCCGGCCGCTTCAACCGCCAGACAAACGCTGGCGACCCGCAGACCGCCGTGGCGGTTAATCGCATTGGGAAACAGCAGGCGTGCGCCAACAAAAGCCATGCTGAACAGGGAAAGCGCAAAAGCGGCTCCCTGCCAGCCTTTATCCTGATAGAACAGCGTGATAAAGGTGGCGATAACGCCAAAACCCGCCGATCCCATCGCCAGAATCGCACCAAAACCGGCGATTTTTCCCAGCACAGCCCGAAACGGCAGCGGTCTGGCGCGGCTGGCTTTTACGGCCGGACGCGGCACGGCACAGACGATGCCCACGACACAGATGGCAACAATGACCAGTGACAGCCACAGCAAACCGCCTGCCTGAAAAATCACTACGCCGAGCGGTGCGCCAATGGCCATCGCGCCATAGGTGACGATCCCGTTCCAGGATATTACCCGACCAATGTGCAGTGAACCCACCCTTGCCACTCCCCACAACGAGGTGCCGGTGCCGGTAAAACTCTGGCCCACGCCCAGAATCAACCGGCCCACGCAGAGCAGGATCAGGCTCCACATCGGTGATGCGATCAGGGCCGCCAGCAGAATACACAATCCGCTGATCAGACAGCCTACCAGGCCCGTGACCACCACTTTTTTGGGTCCCCAGAGATCGGCATAGCGCCCAGCATGTGGCCGGCTCAGCAGCGTCGCAACATATTGCAGGCTGATCACCAGGCCGGCCCAGAACGCGCTGAAGCCCAGCTGGTCATGCACCCAGCCTGGCAATACCGCCAGCGGCAGACCAATGGTGAGATAGCTGGCAAAGTTGTAGGCCACAATAGAGAGGATCAGCAGAGAGATATTCAGGTTGCCATGTGGGGTAGTCGGTTCCGCTGCAGGCTGTTCAGGCATGCGTCCTCACGATCGTATTTGGCTGAATGATAAGGTTTATCCCTTAACTATACCCGCTTTCGCCTCCTGCGCATCACAATGGCACGGTTATCTGGCAAACACGACTGCCCGAACGTGCTGCAGATAACCGGATGAAAACAGCCACAAGGGAGAGTGGCTGTTCTGTTGCTATAGCTGAGTGCTGTGGCGCTAATACTCTCGCCACTTTGCCGCCGCGCTTTACCGTTTCTCTGATAAATCAGATTGTTAATTTTCTTTCAGCTACACTTTCAACAGCCAATTTACGTTATGAGAGAGAGAATGAGCGAGCTGCAACGGGAAAAGATCGGACAAAATATTCTGATAAAACTGGCGATGCTGGTCATCATCCTCGCCGGGGTTCGGGCAGCGTCCGATATTCTGGTTCCGCTTTTGCTGGCGGCGTTCTTTGCAATTGTACTCAACCCACTGGTGACGATGCTGATGCGCCGGGGCTTTCGCCGTGGACTGGCCATTGGCCTGGTTATCACGGTGATCTTCTGCGCACTTGTGCTGCTGGGCGCCATCATCGCCAGCTCAATGAGCGAGTTTTCCGACCTCTACCCGCAACTACGTGCCACGATGGAGCAGAAGATGACGGTGCTGCAACATCTGGCGGCAGGCTTTCATATCAATATCTCAACAGATGCGCTGGTACAGCGTTTCGATCCTAACACTATGATGAACCTGGCAAGCGTGGCGCTGAGCGGCTTTTCCGGTGCGATGACCAATACTGTGCTGCTGGTGCTGACCGTGGTCTTTATGCTGTTTGAGGTTCATCACCTGCCCTATAAAATGCGTAACGCGCTGGTGAATCCTAAAATCCGCATCGCCGGGCTGCATAAAGCGTTGAAAGGGGTCACGCACTATCTGGCGCTGAAAACGCTGGTGAGTCTGATTACCGGCATCGCGGTCTGGCTGAGTCTTTATCTGCTGGATGTGAAGTTCGCGCTGCTCTGGGGTGTCGTGGCATTTATCCTCAATTTCATTCCCAATATTGGTCCGATTATCGCCGGTATCCCGCCCTTACTTCAGGCGCTGTTACTGAACAGTCTGTTTGATGCCGCGATGGTGGCGGCGCTGTTTACCGCGATTCACATGGTGTTCGGCAATATGCTGGAACCGCGACTGATGGGTCGCGGTCTGGGCTTATCAACGCTGGTGGTGTTCCTGTCGCTGGTGTTCTGGGGCTGGCTGCTCGGGCCGGTCGGCATGCTGCTCTCGGTGCCGCTGACCAGCATTACCAAAATCCTGATGGAAACTACGCCAGGCGGCAGTCGTCTGGCGATTATGCTGGGCACCGGACGACCTAAGCGGGCGCGGGGATTAACCAAGTAGCTGCTGCTGCACGTGCTGCAGATGGTTCTCCATCGCCTGACGGGCAGCCGCTTCATCGCCCGCCACGACGGCCTCGGCGATCTGCTGATGGTCAGCATTCATCTCGCGTGCGAAGTTATTATCAGCATAATGGCGCTCCAGTCGCTGCACATGCGGACTGTGCCGCCGGTTCCATAACTGCTCCAGCAGGTCGCGTAACACATCATTGCCGCTCATCTCGCTGATGAGCAGGTGAAAGCGTTTGTCCTGCTCCAGGAAAGCCGCATCGTTTGCATTGTACTGCTGCAGTTCAGCGGTCAGCGCCAGCAGTGCCGCGCGCTGAACGGCGGTGCCGTTACGTGCGGCAAATCCCGCCAGCATCCCTTCAAAGGCTTCCCGCGCCTGCAGCAGGTCCTGCAGACTGCAACTCTCCTGCGGAACGGCGGCCTGCGGCAGTGGCTGCGCGACGTAGACGCCGTTGCCCGTGCGGATATCGACCCAGCCGGTCATTTCCAGCGCAATCAATGCTTCACGCACTGACGAGCGGCTGACACCCAGCTGTTTTGCCAGCTCGCGCTCTGGCGGCAGTAAGCCTCCTGCCGCAAAGTCACCGCGCGTAATGCCGGCCATAATGACGTTGGCGATCTGACGATACAGGCGCTCAGTTTTAATAACGGGTAGCGTCATCACCCTCTCCTCTTCGTCCGCTTAAAACCGATCACATCGCTGATGCAGTTTGTGATGCTGCGATCCGGATCACGGCCCTGTTTTGTCCACTATCATACTCTTGGCCCAGCGGCCTGACCACTGGGCCACATCACACTAAGGAGTAATAATGGAACATACATGGCGATGGTACGGCCCAAGCGACCCGGTATCCCTGGATGATGCGCGTCAGGCGGGTGCGACCGGCATTGTAACGGCGCTGCACCATATCCCTAACGGCGAGGTGTGGCCGGTTGAAGAGATTAAAGCACGCCAGGCCCTGCTGGCTGAAAAAGGTCTGGTCTGGTCGGTGGTCGAAAGTATCCCGGTCCATGAGGCGATCAAAACTCAGCGGGGTGACTACCTTCGCTACATTGCCAATTACCAGCAGTCGATACGCAATCTGGCTGCCTGCGGCATTGATACCGTCTGCTACAACTTCATGCCGGTGCTGGACTGGACGCGCACCGACCTCGCCTGGACGCTGCCAGATGGCGCAAAAGCGCTGCGCTTCGACGCTGATGCGTTTGCCGCCTTTGAGCTTTATCTGCTACAGCGCCCGGGCGCGGAGAAGGATTACAGCGCTGCCGAGCAGCAGGCCGCAGCGCAGCGCTTTTCCGCCATGAGCGCAGAAGAGAAAAACACCCTGGTGCGCAATATTATCGCCGGTCTGCCAGGTGCTGAAGAGGGTTACACCCTGGCGCAGTTTCAGGCGCAACTGGCACAGTATGACGGTATTGATAAAGCGAAACTGCGCGAGCATATGGCAACGTTTCTGCGCGCCATCGTGCCGGTTGCGGAAGAGACGGGCGTTAAACTGGCGGTGCATCCGGACGATCCACCGCGTCCTATTCTGGGTCTGCCACGCATTATCTCCACGCAGGAAGATATGCAGTGGCTGAAAGAAACCGTGGACAGTCTGCACAACGGATTCTGCTTCTGTACCGGCTCTTATGGTGTGCGTGCCGATAATGCGCTGGTTGAGATGGCGGAAACCTATGCCGACCGCATCAACTTTGTCCATCTGCGCGCCACGAAGCGCGAAGCTAATCCCGCCAGCTTCCATGAAGCGGCGCATCTGGCGGGCGATGTCGATATGGTCGGCGTGATCAAAGTCATTCTGGCGGAAGAGCAGCGCCGTCGCCGTGCAGGCAACCTGCGGGCAATACCTATGCGTCCCGATCACGGTCATCAGATGCTGGACGACCTGCATAAACGCACGAATCCGGGTTACTCAGCCATTGGACGTCTTAAAGGTCTTGCTGAACTGCGCGGCGTTGAAGTCGCCTTGAAACAGATCTATTTTGCTCATTAAGTCAACGGCTACCCTGTGCCCGATTCTGACGGGCCAGGGTCTCTGCCGGCCGCAATGAGATGTTTTCCTCCGCGTTACTTATCCCTGCCTGATTTCTGCCGAATTCAAATGAAAGCAAAACAACCCCCTCAATTAAGGCTGTGTCGGGTCGATAATTGACCTGAGTCAGTTCTGTTGCTCGCAAAAACGCTAATCTGCCCGGCCCGGAGAAATGCTATGCTGCGCAACTGTTCAGCCCCTGCATAAAACGAATAATACTCAGAGGATTCAGCGGTGCCGCTACTGAAACGAAAACGCGACTATGCCAGGCTGGTGATTATTTTCTCCGGTGTGCTGCCTCTGCTTATTGGCCTTTTTTTTACTGCTCTGGATGCGCGTCACACCGTCCAGCAGCATCAGGTGAATGCAGCCAATACCCTGCTCTCTCAGGCTGAAAGAATGAGTGACAGCGCCTGGGATATGATTAATACGCTGCGCCAGTTTCAGTATCAGCCCTGCAGTCAGATTCAGAATCAGTTACAGCGCATCGGCTCACTGAATCCCTATTTCCGCGCAATCGGTAAAATTGAAGAAAACAGAATTGGCTGTTCGTCAGCATATGGAACCATGCCGGGTTTACTGAAAGATATGATCATGCGCGATGCGCCGGTTACCGGAAAAGCCTGGTGGAGCCTGTCAATTGCCGGCACCTCCGGTGTGCCGGATCGCCCGGCCGTGATTTTTATGCGTGACCTGCCTGATGGCGTGGGATTCTGGGCAGTGGTTGATGGCCAGTATCTGCTTGATCTGATGCGCGCTATCAGCAGCACTCACCGCTATCATTTCAGCATGGCATTCAGCGACGGCGCCCCCATCTCGTTTGGTGACCCACAAATTGCTGCATCCGGCTGGTTTGAGCCTCTGATTTATGAGGCCCGTTCAAACCGCTACCCGCTCTCTGTCAGTCTGATTGCCTCGCCCACTGAGCTGATCTCTGCCTGGCGCCAGGTGATTTTTATTATCATGCCGATGGCGGCGATCTTTTCTGTTCTGCTGATGATGCTGACGGCGAACTGGCTGCGACGGCGTATTTCATGGCGCGATGAGATTCGCCGGGCCATCATCTGCGGCCAGTTCAGGGCGCACTATCAGCCAGTCTATGATAACCGGCTGCAACGCTGTAGCGGTGCAGAGGTGCTGCTGCGCTGGACAACGTCCGACGGTAACGGCGTTCGGCCTGATATTTTTATTGGTGCAGCAGAAGCGGAAGGGATGATTGTGCCGCTGACCCGCCACCTGCTCGATTTGATTGCAGAGGATGTGCAGAGCTGGCAGGTGGATCCCCATTTTCACCTTGCGATTAACGTGGCGGCGGAGCATCTGCAGCATCCTGATTTTGTTCGCGATATGCTGCAATTCGCCGACAAAATAAAAGATAAGCAGTTTGTCATTACGCTTGAGCTGACTGAGCGCAGTCTGATTAAAGAGGGTGAAGCGGTGGCGCGTAAGCTGGAGCAGTTACGCCATGCGGGTATGAAGGTTGCGATTGATGATTTTGGTACCGGCCACTGCTCACTGAGTTACTTACAGACCTTCACGCTGGATTATCTGAAAATCGATCGTGGATTCATTAACGCTATCGAATCGCTGGAAGGCGAAACGCCAGTGCTGGATGCGATCATCAATCTCAGTCACAGTCTGGCGCTGGAGGTGCTGGGTGAAGGTGTGGAAACGGAGCTGCAATTTTGCTATCTCCAACAGCGCGGCGTCGTGTTTATTCAGGGTTTTTATTACGCCCGCCCGATGGATAACACATCGCTGGCAGAGTGGCTGGCGCGTCAGGGGGATCAGCGTGTGCTGGCTGACCCGTGTCACGTTTGAACCTCCGCAGCACATCGAAAACCGGACGACACCGAAACCGGGATTGCCACCCGCGGCTCTTGCGCCAGCCCGTTCACCGACGAATAATGTCCAGCCCCCGACCCTTCGCACTGAACCGTCGGACAGGGATCCCTCCCGTTAAGCGCAAATAAACATCACTTGCGCAGACAATCTGCTGAAAAAAACGGCTGTCGTCACGCAGCGTGATAATTTTTTTGCGGTGCTAAACAGTCATAAAGATTGCCGGAACAGGTCAGCATTAGCTCAAACATGACAGATATCACACAAAAACGGTATACTCTGTCGCTGTTTGCAATAATCACAACAGTAATTATTGTGTTCGCTGGCGCGTAATGAGCGCTTAATTACGGCTATGCTTAAATTTCTCAACGCAGCGGTCTGAACGATTTACCACGGCTCGCGCCGTTGAGGACTTTCGTGTTCCATTACAGGGTAATTCTATGAAATTGCGTAGGAAGCGTGTAAAACCAATTGGGATCAATGATGTCACCATCATTGATGATGCTCGTTTACGTAAAGCCATCACTGCGGCCTCTCTGGGTAACGCGATGGAATGGTTTGACTTCGGTGTGTATGGCTTCGTGGCCTATGCGCTGGGTAAAGTCTTCTTCCCGGACGTGTCACCCGGCATTCAGATGATTGCTGCACTGGCAACCTTCTCTGTACCCTTCCTGATCCGTCCGCTGGGTGGCCTCTTCTTCGGTATGCTGGGCGACAAATATGGTCGTCAGAAAATCCTCTCCATTACCATTATCATCATGTCGGTCAGTACCTTCTGTATCGGCCTGATACCGTCCTATGCGTCTATCGGCATCTGGGCACCGATTCTGCTGCTGCTTGCGAAGATGGCGCAGGGCTTCTCCGTGGGCGGTGAATATACCGGCGCCTCAATCTTCGTGGCGGAGTATTCGCCTGACCGCAAACGCGGCTTTATGGGAAGCTGGCTCGACTTTGGCTCAATTGCGGGCTTTGTACTCGGTGCGGGTCTGGTCGTGCTGATCTCTTCTGTTATCGGAGAAGCACGTTTCCTTGAGTGGGGCTGGCGTCTGCCGTTCTTCGTGGCGCTGCCGCTGGGCATTATCGGCCTTTATCTGCGTCATGCGCTGGAAGAGACCCCGGCATTCCAGCAGCATGTGGACAAACTGGAACAGGGTGACCGCGAAGGCCTGCAGGATGGTCCGAAAGTCTCGTTTAAGGAAATTGCAACCAAACACTGGCGCAGCCTGCTCTCCTGTATCGGTCTGGTTATCGCCACCAACGTCACCTACTACATGTTACTGACGTATATGCCGAGTTACCTGTCGCATAACCTGCACTACAGCGAAGACCATGGTGTGATGATTATCATCGCTATCATGATCGGTATGCTGTTTGTTCAGCCTGTGATCGGCATGATGAGTGACCGCTTTGGCCGTCGTCCCTTTGTTATCATCGGCAGTATCGCTCTGCTGGTCTTTGCCATTCCCGCCTTTATGATGATTAACAGTGGCGTGCTGGGACTGATTTTTGGTGGTCTGCTGCTGATGGCCGTTATTCTTAACTCGTTTACCGGTGTCATGGCCTCGTCGCTGCCTGCAATGTTCCCGACCCATATCCGTTACAGTGCACTGGCCAGTGCGTTTAACATCTCTGTACTGGTTGCCGGTCTGACGCCAACGCTGGCCGCCTGGCTGGTTGAAACCACCAACAATCTTTACATGCCAGCCTACTACCTGATGGTGGTGGCTGTCATTGGTCTGATTACCGGTCTTTCCATGAAAGAGACGGCAAACAAGCCACTGAAAGGTGCAACGCCAGCTGCGTCCGATATGGAAGAAGCGCGCGAAATCCTGCAGGAACATCACGATAACATCGAGAACAAAATCGAAGATATCGATGCAGAGATCGCCCGCCTGGAAGCGAAACGTAAAAACCTGGTGCAGCAGCATCCGGATATCAACGAGTAATCGTTCTGCTCTCCCGCCGCCCGGCGGGAGAGCGCTTTTCCCTCTCTGTTACCGCACACAAACCTTCATCCCTCGCGGTCAAAGGGAGTAAACTGTTGTTACTTTTTTCACCTGCGTAAGAATGAAAATGTCTGATTATTCCCTTATCCAGCGCCCAAGAAGATTGCGCGCCAGCGCCTCAATGCGTGAAATGTTCCAGGAGTCATCCCTGAGCCTGAACGATCTGGCTCTGCCTATCTTTGTTGAAGAAGAAGTCGACGATTACAAAGCGATTCAGGCGATGCCTGGCGTGATGCGTATTCCGGAAAAGCGCCTCGCCTATGAGATTGAGCGCATCGCCAAAGCGGGCATCCGCTCGGTGATGACCTTCGGTATTTCTCACCACACCGACGCCACCGGCAGCGATGCCTGGAACGAAAACGGTCTGGTGGCGCGCATGTCGCGCATCTGCAAAGATACCGTACCGGAAATGATTGTGATGTCTGACACCTGCTTCTGTGAATACACCAGCCACGGCCACTGTGGCGTGCTCTGTGATCACGGCGTCGATAACGATGCAACCCTGGCAAACCTGGGCAAGCAGGCCGTTGTTGCCGCCGCAGCCGGTGCAGACTTCATCGCCCCGTCAGCGGCGATGGATGGTCAGGTTGAGGCGATTCGCCGCGCACTTGATGCGGCAGGCTTCACCCAGACCGCCATCATGTCTTATTCCACCAAATTCGCTTCATCGTTTTACGGCCCGTTCCGTGAAGCGGCCGGAACGGCGCTGAAAGGCGACCGTAAAACCTACCAGATGAACCCGATGAACCGTCGGGAAGCGATCCGTGAATCGTTGCTTGATGCGGCGCAGGGCGCGGATTCATTGATGGTGAAACCGGCAGGCGCTTATCTGGATATTCTGCGCGATATCCGCGAACGCACCGAACTGCCGCTGGCGGCTTATCAGGTGAGTGGCGAATACGCGATGATTAAATTTGCCGCACAGGCCGGTGCCATTGATGAGCGCAATGTGGTGCTGGAAAGCCTCGGTGCGATTAAACGCGCCGGAGCCGACCTCATTTTCAGCTATTTCGCCCTTGATCTCGCCGAACAAAAAGTGCTCTGATCCCCTCCTCATAAAGAGCGTGGTCGCTGTATCACGCTCTTCTTCGCTGTTAGGCACACACCAGAACCTGGCTTCAGCTAAAAACCAAAGGGCTCTGTGATGAAAGCACCTGAAATCGCCGCCGACGAGGCACAACGTTTATCGCAGTTGCGTGCGCTGAACATAATGAATACGCCAGCGGAAGAACGATTTGATCGTTTAACTCGCCTGGCGCGCCGCCTGTATGACGTGCCTATCGCGTTAGTCAGCCTGCTGGAAGAAGATCACCAGTGGTTTAAATCTGCACAGGGTTATGCGCCTACCGGATCGCCACGGAATATCTCGTTTTGCGGCCACGCTATCCTGCAGGATGAAATCATGATCGTTGAAGATGCGTTACAGGATGAACGTTTTCACGATAATCCGCTGGTGACTGGCGAACCACACATTCGCTTTTATGCGGGCTGTCCGCTGCGTGCGCCGGGCGGTGCCAAAATGGGTACGTTCTGTATTATTGGTCGTGAGCCGCGTCAGTTTAATGAAGAGGATCAGGCCACCATGCGCGATCTCGCCGCCATGGCTGAAGCGGAATTGATCGCCTTTCAGACGGCTACCTGTGATGAACTGACGCAGATTACCAATCGCCGCGGTTTTATGACGCTGGGACAGATGGTGCTTAATGAGTGCCAGAGGAAAAACCGTCCCGCCTGTCTGACTTTTCTCGATCTCGATAAGTTTAAGCAGATTAATGACACACTGGGCCATCGCGAAGGCGATCGCGCGCTGATGGACTTTGCCAATGCGATGAAAGTGGCGTTCAAACATTCCGACCTGTTTGCCCGCCTGGGCGGCGATGAGTTTGTGGTGCTGTTTGATGGCCTGCAGCAGCAGCAGAGTGAAGCGCTGCTCATGCAGTTCGACCGTTATCTGCACCAGCAGTCAGTCAGCCTGAACCGACGTTACCGCCTGCAGTTCTCTTCCGGCGTGGTAGAGTTTGACCCGGCCAATCCGCAATCGCTGGAACAGTTACTGCACGACAGCGATAAACAGATGTATCTGACTAAAAATCAGAAACGCATTGCCGTGTAAGGTCAGGCGCCGCAGCGCCTGAGGGGTCAGGGACGGGCCAGATCGTCGAGCAGCGTCTGATTAAACTTAGCCGGATCTTCCATTTGTGGTGCGTGCCCCATGCCAGGAAATTCAATTAAGCGCGCGCCCGGGATACGTTTAGCCGCCTCTTTTCCCAGCACCGCATAATCACCCAACCGGGCTTTCACCTCCGCCGGTGCGATATCACTGCCAATGGCCGTGGTATCTGACGTACCGATTATCAGAGTGGTCGGCACCCTGAGATCGCCGAACTCATAAAACACCGGTTGAGTGAAGATCATGTCGTAGATTAAGGCGGAGTTCCACGCCACCTTCTGATGGCCCGGCCCGCTGTTGAGTCCGGCCAGCATATCGACCCACTTATCATATTCGGGTTTCCAGCGCCCGACATAGTAAGTCTGCTGTTCATACTTCTTAATACCCGCCGCGCTGAGTTTGAGTTCGCGCTGATACCACTGATCCACCGAACGCCACGGTGCACCTTTGGCTTTCCAGTCCTCCAGCCCTATCGGGTTAACCAGTACCAGCTTCTGCGTCTGCGCCGGGTACATCAACGCATAACGCGTTGCCAGCATCCCGCCGGTTGAATGACCGACAATGACCGCCTTCTCCACTCCCAGCCGTGCAAGCAGCTGATGGGTGTTCTCTGCCAGTTGCTGAAAACTGTATTGATAGCTGGCGGGCTTGGTCGAGCTGCAGAAGCCAATCTGGTCGGGCGCGATAACGCGATATCCCTGCTGACTCAGTGCGCGAATCGTCTCTTCCCAGGTCGCGCCACAGAAGTTTTTACCGTGCATCAGCACCACGGTTTTGCCGTTGGCACGTTGCACCGGTTTGACATCCATAAAGCCCATGCTCAGCGGTTGCTGCTGAGACTGAAAGTCAAAATGCTGCAGAGGATAGGGATATTGAAACCCCTCCAGCTGTTCGCCATACACAGACGCAGCATGGGCAGGTGCATGAGCCAATAAGGCCAGCGAGGTGAGCAAGGCGGCAAGCGGTTTTTTCAGCGCGTATGTCGGGCTCATCCGGGGGTACTCCATGTTAAAGGTGAGTCGTAAGCCTGGCATGTCATTGTGAAAAATCTATTGCCAGGCGGTGCTATCACGTTAATAACACGGCGGCTGCCAGGATTCATCAGGAGGTGGTCAGCGGCATAGCGCCTGATTTAATTTTTATCTGCCAGATATCAATCATCTATATTTCCCAACAGATTTATCACAATTCATCTAATTTAATAAAAAAAGGTTGTTCGGATGAATAATATCAGGAGATAAAAACTCAAAACCTGAAAAATGTTTACGCAAAGAATAAGAACATTAAGGTAGATTTTTCACATTCGTGATGAATTTAACCGTGGAGTCGCTATGAGCGAAAATAAATATAATGAAAGCGTAATCATCTCTGTCACTGAATGGATTAATAATAATCCTGGCCAGCGCCTGAGTGTTGATGATATTGCCATAAAGGCAGGTTATTCCAGATGGTATTTACAGAAACTCTTTGCCCGTTACCATAATGAAACACTGGCGCGTTATATTCGTAAGAGAAAACTTAACGCCAGCATTCATGATTTAAAAAACAGCCAGACACCTATTATCACTCTGGCACTGAAATACCATTTTGAAAGCCAGCAATCTTTTACCCGCTCTTTTAAACAGATTATGGGTTGCACGCCGAGCACCTGTCGCAAACGTCAGATGAACCACAAGGCGAAACAGCAGCTGGCTGAGGTAGCGCATCCCTGTACCTTATGCAGCTTTGTGCGTGAGGAAAGTATAAAGCCGGATGCTGGCGTAACAGTCCGGCCTGTTACGCACTTCACGCACGAATATACGCAGGCAGAGTCATTCCGCGACAGGGGTTAATCAGGCTTCATCCGGCTGATAATATTGCACGCCAATCTGAATGCGCTCACGCCCCTGGGCGACGCGATGACGATTGGTGTCGCGCAGTGAATAGACGCAGCCACAATATTCCTGCTGATAAAAACTCTCGCGCTTACTGATTTCAATCATGCGCGAAGACCCACCGCCTTTACGCCAGTTAAAATCCCAGTACATCAGATCCGGATATGCTGACGCGGCGCGGACACCACAGCTGTTAATCTGCTTCATATCTTTCCAGCGTGAGATCCCCAGGCAACTGGTCATCACCGGGAAGCCGTTCTCATGGGCATAGAGTGCCGTACGCTCAAAACGCATATCAAAGCACATGGTGCAGCGCTCACCCCGTTCCGGTGACCACTCCAGCCCGCGCGCGCGCTCAAACCAGTTATCCCGGTCATAGTCCGCATCCACAAACGGCACACCAAATTTTTCGGCAAAGCGAATATTCTCCTCTTTTCGCAGCTCATACTCTTTGAGCGGGTGAATATTCGGGTTGTAAAAATAGATGGTGTATTCAATACCGGATGCCAGCATCGCTTCCATCACTTCACCCGAACAGGGCGCGCAACAGGAGTGCAGCAGGACTTTTTTATGACCGCCCGGCAGCGGCAGCGGCTGGCGCTGGAAAGGTTCAGACATAAGCACCTTCAATCAATGGCTGAAAAGCAGCAGTGTAATGCTGCAAGCAGTCAGTTGCAAAACGGGTCTGATATGCCTCGTTTGGTGTAATCGTGCTTCATCCGCCCTTATTCCCTGTAGTGCCAACCCGCTGATCTTCGATGTTTTCTTTTTAGCGTAATGCTGTGCAGCACGGGTTATGGCCAGAAGTGTGATCGTCACCACACTGGCATCAACTATGTTTACATAACATTAACAATATTGACATTGAATCGCCTCAAGGAGACTCGCATGGTCGCGACAAAAAAATCGGGAAGTCAGCAGAACCGTTTTACGTGGTTCGTCTGTTTTATGGCTGCGCTGTCAGGCCTGCTGTTTGGTCTGGATATCGGTGTCATTGCCGGTGCCTTACCGTTTCTGGCAAAGGATTTGCAGATAACTAACCATCAGCAGGAGTGGGTGGTGAGTTCAATGATGTTCGGCGCGGCGCTGGGTGCGCTGGCGGCGGGCTGGATGTCATCAAAGCTGGGACGCAAGAAAAGTATGCTGGCAGGCGCAACGCTGTTTGTGATTGGCTCGCTGTGGTCAGCGTTCTCCCCGGATGTCGAGTCACTGGTCTGCGCCCGCGTGATGCTGGGTCTGGCGGTGGGCATCGCCTCTTATACCGCACCATTGTACCTGGCAGAGATTGCGCCGGAACGTATTCGTGGTTCGATGATTTCCATGTACCAGCTGATGCTGACCACCGGCATCGTGGTGGCTTATCTCTCTGATACCGCGTTCAGCTACAGCGGCAACTGGCGTGGGATGCTCGGTGTTATCGCCATCCCAGCGGTGATCCTGTTTATCGGCGTGCTGTTCCTGCCTAACAGTCCGCGCTGGCTGGCAGCACATGGGCGTTTTAACGAAGCACAGCGGGTACTGGATCGGCTACGGAACAGCAGTGAACAGGCCCGGGAGGAGCTGGAAGAGATTCGTGAAAGCCTGCAGGTGAAGCAGCGTGGCTGGTCGCTTTTCCGCTCTAACGGTAATTTCCGCCGCGCGGTATGGCTGGGCATGCTGCTGCAGGTGATGCAGCAGTTTACCGGCATGAATGTTGTGATGTATTACGCCCCTAAAATCTTCAATATTGCCGGCTTCTCCAGCACCAGTGAGCAGATGTGGGGTACGGTGATTGTCGGGCTGGTCAACATGCTGGCTACGCTGATTGCGATTTTCTTTGTTGATCGCTGGGGTCGCAAGCCGATGCTCACCACCAGTTTTCTGGTGATGGCAGTCGGCATGGGCGTCCTGGGCACGCTGCTGCATATTGGCGTTGAAACAGATTTCCGCAAATACTTTGCTATTGCGATGCTGCTGATGTTTATCGTCGGCTTCGCGATGGCGGCCGGACCGGTCATCTGGCTGCTCTGCTCAGAAATTCAGCCGCTGAAAGGACGTGATTTCGGCATTACCGCCTCCACCACCACGAACTGGGTCGGTAATATGATTGTGGGTGCGACCTTCCTGACCATGCTGGATCAGCTGGGGAATGCCAATACCTTCTGGCTCTACGGCGCTCTTAATCTGGTGTTTATCGTGCTGACGATGATGCTGGTTCCCGAGACCAAACATGTGACGCTGGAGCACATTGAACGCAACCTGATGAAGGGTAAGGCACTGCGTAACATCGGGGCGTAACCGCCCCGTATCAACTTACCATTGCAGCTGCTGGCCGGCGTAATCGACATACTGATGACCACCACGACCGCGCCAGTGGGTCAGTTGCCGGACGATACCGGCCGCACTCTCTTCTGCTGTCAGTGGCGCACTCTCGCCACCCATATCTGTTTTCACCCAGCCGGGGTGCAGCGTCAGCAGCGTCCCGCTCTGCGCGTCAACTGCCGGAGTCAGTGTGCGGCTCAGCATATTCAGGGCCGCTTTGCTGGCCGAATAAATCGGCATCTGCGCCTGCGGGTTTTCATTCAGGCTGCCGAGCTGAGATGAGGTCAGCGCCAGCACACCTTCCGGCTTCAACAGCGGCAGCAAAATCTCTGCACTGCGAACCGGCGCTATCGCGTTGGTCAGGAACAGCTGCGCCAGATCCTGATCGCCACTCTGCGACACCTTCTGGTGTGAAGGCCCGGAAATCCCGGCGTTAATCAGAATCGCATCGAACGTTTTGCCACTGAGCTGGCTGGCAAGCTGCTGAACCGCCGATGAGTGCGTCATATCCAGCGCATGCCAGTGAATGTCTGGCTTATTACCCTGCTCTGGAATGCCACTGCGATGCGTAGCCGTGACCTGCCAGCCCTCACCCGCAAACGCCTGTGCCACCGCCAGCCCGATACCGCGCGAAGCACCAATAATCAGAACCTCTTTTTGCTGAGCCATATTCACTCCTCGTTGATTGTCTCACTACAAGCTTAACGGGTATTCCGCCAGGACAGCGGCCCGCTGTGCTTTTTAGCGTGGCGACAGCACGGTCGGTAAAAACCTTGCGGCACAACGCTGATGATGGTTTTCCATCATTAAATTGCTTTATCTTTTACTTTTAACCGATTAGAAGAGATAAATAGTCAGGCATGCAGCAGTTAATCGCCATTTTTCCCGTGGAGTCTGAATGAAAAAGCTCACCTTAGAGGTGGTGGCAAAAATGGCGGGCGTCGGGATTGCGACGGTCGATCGTGTGCTGAATGAACGCGGCGGCGTGTCACTGGAGACCAGCCGTAAAGTCCTGAAAGCTGCGCGCGAAGTGGGATTGAAGCGTCTGCTGCCAGAGGAGTACCAGCATCCCTGGCAAATTGAGGTGTTCCTCAGTAATAACGGCTCCTCCTTTTTTCAGCAGCTTACTACCCATTTCAGCGAAGTCGCCAGCCAGCTTGGCTATCGTCGCCTGAAACTGCATAAAACTCTGGTGGCCGAGGCACAGCCTGAGCAGCTGGCGCAAAGTATTATCGCCCGCAGCAGCACGCGCGACGGCATCATTGTCTTTGCACATGATTCACCGCCCATCTACCGGGCGCTAGCGCTGTGCCGCAGCCGCAATGTGCCAGTGATTACCATCGTTACCGATCTGCCTGATGCCGACCGCTTATGTCATGTCGGCATTGACCAGTATCAGGCCGGACGCACGGCGGGATTACTGATGAGTAAAACGGTGAGTCAGCCCGGCGACATTCTAATGGTCAGTGGCCGCTTCGATTATCGCGCCCACCGTCAGCGCATTGACGGATTCCGGGAGGCCATGGCGCAGCGTGCGCCCCAGCGTCATCTGCGTGAGGTGCTGTCGGGTCAGGATCAGCGGGAGACAATCCGCAGCGTGCTGGCCCGCAACCTGCAACCGTCGCAGATGATTGCAGGGGTCTACAACACTGGCATGGGCAATACTGTTGTCAGCGACACACTACGTGCCCACCAGTTGCTGGGTAAATGCACCTATATCACTCATGAACTTTATGATGTGACACGTAAGCTGCTGCTGAACGATGAAGTGGCCTTTACCCTGGATCAACATGCTCAGCAGCATGCCCGGCTGGCGATTGATTTGATGCTGAGTCATCTGGAAACCGGCTATCAACCGGATATCTATCAGGCGGGTAAAGTGGCGTTCAGACTGTTTACGGCGGAAAATATGGCGTGAGGGGGATCGGTTTCCCCTGAGGATGCCACATCATCAGGGGAAACCGATCGGGCTTTCTTAACCCGCAGCGTCCCGGCTTTTATCATCCGGGCTGTCCGCGTCGTCAGTACCCTGACTCTTCTCCACTTCCTGCGGATGTCCCATTGACAGCGCGGCGGCACTGGCGGGATCGAACAGTGACAGACTCTCAATCTGGTCAACCATGATCACTTTGCGGAACGACATCGCATCTTTGGGTTTCGAGTCGAGCGTGATGTCATGCTCGGCGTACCACTTGCTGTAGTTATGTTCCACCGCCAGCTTCAGTGTCTTGCTGTCGCGGTATCCGCTCAGCATCGGGATCAGTACAATGTTTTTGGTGCTCTCATATTCAAACGTCGAGGCATGAATCATGCCGATGTAAATGCGGCGCGACTTCATCGTAATCCACGCGAGTTCGCCCTCTTCCATGCACTGAAACAGCAGTTGTTCAACGCCGTTGGAGCGTGACAGTTGCTGATAAAGGTCTTTACGGCCCGATACGTTCAGCCGTGCACTGCCCGCCCAGTTTGAGCGATACAGGCAGAGCAGAATGGCAAAAGCGAGCATGATCACAACTGGTGCCTGAATCCCCAGGAAACTCCAGTTCATAAACTCGACCTGCCACTTCAGATGCACGCCGGGGATCATCTGGACGGCATTCGCGATGCCGGAAATACAGAGCAGCAGTAACCAGATGATGCCGGTGGCGAAGACACCCTGCAGAACAAAAATACAGCCGTAGAGCGCCACCAGGAAATAGACATCCCAGCCCGACGAGCGACGGATTTTAAAGCGGCTGTTTAAATCGCGGCTGGTGTACCAGTAACCACTCACCATCAACACCATAAATATTGCGGTACCCACCTTATACTCCCTTTAAGGTATTCACGTGCCGGGCAAAATCTTCGTGGACTTCCTCGCTCAGCGTGTTGACTGAAATATTGCCGTTCTCATCAATAATGATGCGCTCACCTTCAGCAATTGAGTCGTTGATATCCTGACGGGTCATAATCTGCAGAAACTTATCGGGACTGGCAAAGACCGACTTAATAAATTTGAACATAGCGATCCCATTGTTGGCCTGAAAAGTGAAGTATGTGACCGAATCGACACTCTCGCCTGTTTAATTTCGGGTGAAATTTCTTAAAATCAATAAATTAGCGAAGCGGCAATCGCCTGTTTAAAGCCGATTTCCGCAGAAATCTTCAACGTAACCAGCAGCCTGCCGTCAAAAACATCCTGTCCAGACTCGTCTGGTCTGCAATAACGCTGGCTCACCTCACCGGCGGAAAAGGCTAAGCTCAATGGTTAGCCCTTTTCTGTCACCCTGTCTGAAACGCATCGAGGAAGGTTTGCATGAAACAACGAACACTGGGCCGTACCGGTCAGCGCGTCTCTGAAATTGGCTTTGGCGCATGGGCCATTGGCGGAACCTGGGGAGAAGTGAGCATGGAGGATGCCAAAGCCGCGCTGAATGCTGCGCTGGATGCAGGCATCACCTTTATTGATACTGCCGATGTCTATGGCGATGGCCGCTCCGAAAAAATTATTGCAGAGGTGCTGAATCAGCGCGGCGGTGAACGCCCGTTTGTGGCCACCAAGCTGGGGCGTCGTCTGTCACCGCACGTGGCTGAGGGCTACAACGCCGAAAACCTCAACGCCTTTATCGATCGCTCACGGGAAAATCTGCAGACCGACACGCTGGATCTGGTGCAGCTGCATTGCCCACCGACGGAGGTCTACTACAACCCGGACGTGTTTGCGGTGATGGATGAGATGGTCGCCGCCGGAAAAATCCGTCACTACGGCGTCTCCGTTGAGAAAGTCGAGGAAGGCCTGAAAGCGCTGGCATTTCCAAACGTCTCGTCGATTCAGCTGATTTACAACATTTTCCGTCAGCGTCCCGCGGAACTGCTGTTGAGTGAAGCGAAACGCCGTGATGTGGCGATCATTGCCCGTGTGCCGCTGGCTTCAGGCCTGCTGACCGGCAAAATGCGCGCCGACAGCGTGTTTGCCGCTGACGACCATCGCACCTTTAACCGTAATGGCGAAGCGTTCGATAAAGGCGAGACCTTCTCCGGTGTGCCTTATGAGGTGGCACTGGAGGCGGTGGAGGAGATTCGCCGCTTTGTTACGGGCGACACCACCATGGCGATGTTTGCACTGCGCTGGATCCTGATGAACGAAGATGTCAGCGTGGTCATTCCTGGCGCGAAAAATCGTGAGCAGGCTGAAGCCAATGCCCGCGCCAGCGACGTCGGTGCACTCTCTGAGGATACGATGGCGGCGCTGAAGCAGATCTATCAGGAGAAGATTGCGCCGCACGTGCATCAGCGCTGGTAAATGCGCGTTACAACGCCTGGGCGCACGCCCAGGCGGAACTCCAGGCCCACTGGAAGTTATATCCCCCCAGCCAGCCGGTGACATCGGCTACTTCGCCAATAAAGTACAGCCCCGGCACCGCGCGCGCCTCCATGGTTTTCGAGGAGAGCTGCGTGGTGTCTACGCCGCCCAGCGTCACTTCAGCAGTCCGATACCCCTCAGTGCCGTTTGGCTGAATGCGCCAGGCATGCAGCGTCTGCGCCAGTTCAGTTTGCTGTTTGCTGTTGAGCTGTTTCAGGGTGATATCCGGCACCACTTTGAGTGCCTGCAATACTTCCACCAGACGCTTCGGCAGGATTTTCGCCAGACTGTTTTTCAGGCTGAGATTCGGATGCGCTTCACGCTGCGCCGTCAGAAACGCCTCAAGCGGCGTAGCGGGTAACAGGTCGATGGTGACGAATTCGCCGGGCAGCCAGTAGCTGGAGATTTGCAGTACCGCGGGGCCGGAGAGCCCACGGTGAGTGAACAGCATCGCCTCTTTAAAGCGGGTACCATCCTGCGCATCGATGGTGGTGTCCAGCGCAACGCCTGAGAGCGTCTGTAATTGTTCCAGCAGTGGCTTATGCAGCGTAAAGGGCACCAGAGCCGCCCGGGTCGGATACACATTCAGACCAAATTGCTCTGCAATTTTGTAGCCAAACGGCGTGGCACCCAGGCCTGGCATCGACAGACCACCACTGGCAATCACCAGCTTCTTCGCCTGAACCGTACTGCCGTTGAGTTGCAGGGTGTAGCCGCTTTCATCGCGCTCAACACTGAGCACTTCACTGCGCAGTCGCAGGGTGACATTGCCCTTGTCACATTCGGCCAGCAGCAGATCGACAATTTGCTGAGCAGAGTCATCACAGAAGAGCTGGCCCAGGGTTTTTTCATGCCAGGCGATACCGTGGCGATTAACCAGATCGATAAAATCCCACTGGGTATAACGCGCCAGCGCGGATTTACAGAAATGAGGATTGTGCGACAGATACGCCGCCGGTTCAGTGTAGAGATTGGTGAAGTTGCAGCGGCCACCGCCCGACATCAGAATCTTGCGGCCTGGCTTTTTGCCGTTATCCAGCAGTAACACGCTCAGTCCGCGCTGCCCGGCCTGGGCGGCACAGAACAGCCCTGCGGCTCCGGCACCAATGATGATAACGTCAAACTGTTCCACTGCATTCACTCACTTAACTGGAAAGGCGCAGATTGTAGTGATCTGCTCACCCGGACGCCAGCGTCAAAAAATTGCCGTAAATGTGTCATATTGTATCTGTCTAATATCTAACCCTTTTTCACTGAGTAGCCCATTCGCTCTGCGAAGAAAGGTTAAATTAGCGCTATATTTTCCTTTCCCATACAGCACGTTGTCGCGGATAATGCGCCGCGTTCATGTCCTCCAAAAATGGCGTAACGTTTATGCTACATCTGTTTGCTGGTCTAGACCTCAGTACTAGCCTGTTATTGGTTCTTGCCCTGCTGTTTGTATTGTTTTACGAAGCAATCAACGGTTTCCACGACACGGCCAACGCAGTTGCGACGGTCATCTATACGCGTGCCATGCGTGCCCAGCTTGCTGTGGTCATGGCGGGTGTATTCAACTTCCTTGGCGTACTACTCGGTGGATTGAGTGTTGCCTACGCTATTGTTCATATGCTTCCCACCGATCTGTTGCTGAATGTTGGATCGGCTCACGGTCTCGCCATGGTGTTTTCTATGCTGCTGGCGGCGATTATCTGGAACCTCGGCACCTGGTATCTCGGTCTGCCGGCCTCCAGCTCCCATACACTGATCGGCGCGATTATCGGTATCGGTCTGACCAACGCCCTGATGAGCGGAACCTCGGTGGTTGATGCACTCAACATTCCGAAAGTCCTGAACATCTTCCTTTCTCTGATCCTGTCGCCGATTGTCGGCCTGGTGATGGCGGGCGGGTTAATCTTTATTCTGCGTCGCTACTGGAGTAATACCAAAAAGCGTGCGCGTATTCATATGACGCCTGCTGACCGCGAAAAGATCGACGGCAAGAAAAAGCCGCCGTTCTGGACCCGTATCGCACTGATTGTTTCGGCAATTGGCGTGAGCTATTCGCACGGTGCGAATGACGGTCAGAAGGGCATTGGCCTGATCATGCTGGTCCTGATTGGCGTGGCGCCGGCTGGTTTCGTCGTGAATATGAATGCCTCCGGTTATGACATCACGCGCACCCGCGATGCCGTCAACCATCTGGAACAGTATTACCAGCAGCACAACGCCTCGCTGACGCATATCATCCAGATGGCACCGCCTAAGTTGCCAACACCGGAAGAAGTACCGGCAACCAGCCCGCAGGAGTTTCACTGTGACAGCGCGCGAGCACTGCAGGCAGTACAGCGTGCACAGGTGTTGCTGAATAATCTGCAGAGCTACGATCAGCTGACCGTTGATCAGCGTGGTCAGATGCGTCGTCTGCTGCTGTGTATCTCAGACACCGCCGATAAAGCGGCCCGTCTGCAGGAAACTACGCCAGATGACAAACGCTTCCTCAATAAGCTGAAAAGTGACCTGCTTGGCACCATCGAGTACGCGCCTATCTGGATTATTGTGGCCGTGGCGCTGGCGCTGGGCACCGGTACCATGATTGGCTGGCGTCGTGTTGCCACCACCATCGGTGAGAAGATTGGTAAAAAAGGCATGACCTATGCGCAGGGAATGTCAGCCCAGGTGACAGCAGCGCTGTCGATTGGTATTGCCAGCTATACCGGCATGCCCGTCTCTACCACGCATATCCTCTCTTCATCGGTGGCCGGTACCATGCTGGTCGACGGTGGCGGATTGCAGAGCCGGACTATCAAGAACATCGCCATGGCGTGGATCTTCACCCTGCCGGTTTGTATTCTGCTGTCAGGTTCGCTCTACTGGATTGCCTTGAAACTGGTGTGATGCCAGCTGACAAAAGGGCGACGCAAGTCGCCCTTTTTTAATGCCAGATCGCCAGCGCCACCAGACTGATAACCACCAGCCCACACAGCGCACTGGTCAGAACAAACTGTCCCCGCACCCGTTCACAGCGCCGGATAAACTCATCGTCGTGGTGATCAAGATAGCGTTTTGCCCAGATATAAGTGACCAGCCGCACCTGTTTACTCGGCTGACCGTGAGAGGTGAAAAACCCCGCCCCATCGACATACTGATACAGCAGTGGATCACAACCCCGTAATACCGCCAGCAGCGCGCGCAGCGATGAAAAATAGCGCGCCATATTCACGATACACACCACACAAAGAGCCCAGAAAAGCGCAATAGTGCTGATCATATTCCCCCCTCCCAGCTGGAATTGCAGCAACAGACTCAGTGTCTGGCACTGAATCCGCCTGCAGAAAAAACCAGCCACTGAATCTCCGGACTGCGAAAATTTTCGACCCCCTGAGCGGCTGCGAACCGGACCGCCTTTTCTCAGTGTAGGAGAATTCTTTACATTTTTTCCAACGATGATTTTCGTTCAGCGCGAGTAAATCTGGCATAGCCTTGATCTTATTAATAAGCCAGACGGCAACAGCAGCATTTACAATGAGAGAAGGCTATACTCAGACTATAACAACATCATCACCTGCAACGCAGGTTGACACTTTGGTGGCGCTCATCGCCCGCTCGCGCAAGGGACTTCGCTAAGCTGTGACGCGGCAGGAACACCGGATGCCATCCTTAATCTCGTGAAAGGAGTTTTATCATGGCTTATAAACACATCCTGATTGCAGTAGACCTTTCTCCCGAAAGCCAGTTGCTGGTGGATAAGGCTGTCTCGCTGGCGCGTCCCTACGATGCCAGAATTTCCCTGATTCACGTTGATGTGAATTATTCTGACCTCTACACCGGCCTGATTGATGTCAACTTAGGGGATATGCAGAAGCGTATTTCTGAAGAGACGCATGCCGCACTGAAAGGGTTGTCAGATGCGGCGGGCTATCCGATCAGTGAGACACTGAGCGGCAGTGGTGATCTCGGCCAGGTTCTGGTTGATGCCATCAAGAAATATGACGTTGACCTGGTGGTGTGTGGTCATCATCAGGATTTCTGGAGCAAGCTGATGTCCTCAGCCCGTCAGTTGATCAATACCGTGCATATCGACATGCTGATTGTGCCGTTGCGCGATGAAGACGAGGCGTAATTCAGACGCTTAACGAAATGAATAAAGCCGGCGCGACGCCGGCTTTTTTTATACGTTCAGAGCGGGGGATAGATATCAAAGCGATGGCTTTTGGTGACCACAGCCGCCTGTGTCACGACACCCGACAGCGGCGGTGCATAGTCTGGTCGTTTGACCACAATACGCTTTTTCGCCAGTCGACGAGCCGGTTCCAGTAACGCATCCGCATCTTCATCCGGCCCGACCAGCGACTGAAACACCCGCATCTCCTTTTTCACCAGTGCACTTTTCTGGCGATGGGGATACATCGGATCGAGATAGACCACATCTGGCTGCGGCGTAATATCGCCCAGGGCCTGCGCGCTGGCCGCATGAATCAGCGTCAGACGATCGCGCAGCCAGGGGCCAATTTCCGCATCCTGATAACCGCGCTGTAATCCATCTTCAAGCAGGGCAGCCACCACCGGATGACGTTCCAGCATCCGCACCCGGCAGCCGAGCGCCGCCAGCACAAACGCATCACGCCCCAGTCCTGCCGTCGCATCCACCACATCCGGCAGATAACCGCCTTTAATACCCACCGCTTTGGCGACAGCTTCGCCGCGTCCACCGCCGAAACGACGGCGATGCGCCATTGCGCCGGTGACGAAATCAACAAAAATACCGCCCAGCTTAGGCTCATCACGTTTACGCAGTTCCAGGTGCGTTGAGGTCTGCACCAGCGCCAGCAGCGCATCTTCATCGTGCTCCAGCTGCCAGCGCTGCGCTAAACGTGATAAGGCGCCGTCTCCGGCGCCTGATTCATCGAGCAAACAGATTTTCACAAACTGACTTATCCCTGAATGCCGTAGTGTTCCAGCATCGCATCGAGCTGCGGTTCACGACCGCGGAAGCGTTTGAACAGCTCCATCGGCTCTTCAGAACCGCCACGCGTCAGGATGTTATCCAGGAAGGATTGACCGGTTTCACGGTTGAAGATCCCCTCTTCTTCGAAGCGGGAATAGGCATCCGCTGCCAGCACGTCTGCCCACAGATAGCTGTAGTAGCCCGCCGCATAACCACCGGCAAAGATATGGCTGAAGGCGTGCGGAAAACGGCCCCATTCCGGACTCGGAACGACCGCAACGCGGCTTTTCACTTCGCGCAGGGTTTCCAGAATCTGCGCGCCCTTCTCCGGATTAAACTCGGTGTGCAGACGGAAATCGAACAGGCCGAACTCCAGCTGACGCAGGATAAACAGCGCGGCCTGGTAATTCTTCGCCGCCAGCATTTTATCCAGCAGTTCTTTCGGCAGCGGTTCGCCAGTCTCAAAGTGACCCGAGATAAACGCCAGCGCATCCGGTTCCCAGCACCAGTTTTCCATAAACTGGCTTGGCAGTTCGACCGCATCCCATGGCACACCGCTGATACCGGAAACGCCAGGCGCTTCGATGCGGGTCAGCATGTGGTGCAGGCCATGACCAAACTCATGGAACAGAGTAATCACTTCGTCATGGGTGAACAGCGCAGGTTTGCCTTTCACCGGGCGGTTAAAGTTACAGGTCAGGTAAGCGACCGGCTTCTGCAGGCTGCCATCGGCTTTACGCATCTGGCCCACGCAGTCATCCATCCACGCCCCGCCACGTTTGTGCTCGCGGGCGTAGAGATCGAGATAGAAGCTGCCGCGCAGTTCGCCGGTTTCATCGAACAGATCGAAGAACTTCACGTCCGGATGGTAAACCTCAACGTCGGTACGCTGCTTCGCGCTGATGCCATAAATGCGTTTAACCACTTCAAACAGACCGGCAATCGCACGCTCTTCCGGGAAGTAAGGACGCAGTTGCTCATCGCTGATGGTATAGAGATGCTGCTTCTGCTTTTCGCCGTAATAGGTGAGATCCCACGGATTCAGTTCAGTGACGCCATGCTCTTTTTGAGCGAAAGCGCGCAGTTGCTCCAGCTCTTTTTCACCCTGCGGACGGGCGCGTTCAGCCAGGTCATTCAGGAAGTCGATCACCTGAGACGGGCTTTGCGCCATTTTGGTCGCCAGTGATTTATCGGCGTAGGAGTCGAAGCCCAGCAGCTGTGCCAGCTCGTGACGCAGCGCCAGCTCTTCCGCCATGATAGGTCCGTTATCCCACTTACCAGCATTCGGACCCTGATCGGAGGCGCGCGTTGCATAGGCGCGATACATCTCTTCACGCAGCGCCGCGTTGTCGCAGTAGGTCATGACCGGCAGATAGCTTGGGATATCCAGCGTCAGCAGCCAGCCGTCCTGCTCTTTGGCTTCAGCCTGAGCTTTCGCTGCCGCCATGGCACTTTCCGGCATACCGGCCAGTTCCCTTTCATCGGTGATCAGCTTGCTCCAGCCCATGGTGGCATCGAGCACATTGTTGCTGTAAGCCGAACCCAGCTCCGAGAGACGCGCGGCGATTTCGCCATAGCGTTGCTGTTTATCTTTTGGCAGGCCAATACCGGAGAGTTCAAAATCACGCAGGGCGTTATCGACCGCTTTCTTCTGCGCCAGATCCAGAGCCGCGTACTGATCACCCTCTTTGAGATTGCGATACGCCTGATAGAGGCCTTCATGCTGACCGACCCAGGTGCTGTATTCAGAGAGCAGCGGCAATGTCTGCTCATAGGCTTCACGCAGTTCCGGGCTGTTTTTTACCGCATTCAGATGGCTGACCGGTGAGAAAATGCGGCTCAGACGATCGTCGGTTTCCGCCAGCGGCTGAACCAGATTATCCCAGGTATAGGGCGCACCCTGCGCCACGACTTTTTCGACTTCTGCGCGGCATTGGCTCAGCACTTCCGTCACGGCAGGAACAACATGTTCAGGCTGGATGGCAGAAAAAGGGGGAAGCGTAAAAGATGTCAGTAGCGGATTGGTCATAGCGCAGTCCTTTAGAGATGTATGGGGCGCAGCGGGTCGCGCAACGCAATTTAAGTAACATGCGGCTTAGTGTAGCGAAAATCAATGGCAGCCAGGATGAGGTGGGGAAGAAACGCGCGGATGATCGCACGGAAGATGCCTGCTTTTGTCTGATGCCTGAAATCCTGGCGGGCGCGCCGGGCAGATTTTGCGGCCGGTTTACCCGCCTGAAAACCGCAAACTCAGCTCGTCACCCTGAACCGCACTCTGCAATCCCGATTTGTTATCACGCTTCTGGCCCATCAGCGGGTCATCCCTGATATAATCGCCGATTCTCATGCTTTTCCTGCGTCGGTTGCTGTGCGTCGTTCTGTGGGTAATACGTGGGGTAATAATTGGTATAAATTGATTTTTCATCAATTAAAACCTTATACATTCAACAGGATAAACAATGCTGAGTTATCGCCATAGCTTCCATGCTGGCAACCACGCCGACGTGCTGAAGCACACCGTTCTGAGCCTGATCATCACGGCGCTGAAAGAGAAAGAGAAACCGTTTTTCTACCTGGATACCCATGCAGGCGCAGGTCGCTACCAGCTGAGCGGCGAGCACGCCGAGCGTACCGGTGAATATCTGGAAGGCATCTCACGTATCTGGCAGCAGCCCGATGCGCCTGAATTGTTGCAGCCCTATTTTGATGCGATTCGTGCGCTGAACCGCAGTGGCACGCTGCGCTACTATCCCGGCTCGCCGCTGATCGCCCGTCATCTGCTGCGTGAAGATGACAAGCTGCAACTCACTGAGCTGCACTCCAGCGACTATCCGCTGCTGCGTAACGAATTCAGCAAAGATAACCGCGCGCGCGTCGATCGTGCCGACGGTTATCAGCAGTTAAAATCGAAACTGCCACCGCCGTCGCGTCGCGGTCTGGTGTTGATTGATCCGCCGTATGAGATGAAAAGCGACTACCAGGCGGTAGTGAAAGGCATTCAGGAAGGCCATAAACGCTTTGGCACCGGCGTCTTTGCACTGTGGTATCCGGTGGTGTTACGCCAGCAGATCAAACACATGCTGCGCGACCTGGAAGCAACCGGCATCCGCAATATTCTGCAGATCGAACTGGCGGCCCGTCCGGACAGCGATCAGCGCGGCATGACGGCCTCTGGCATGATCGTGATTAACCCACCGTGGAAGCTGGCCCAGCAGATGAATACCCTGCTGCCGTGGCTGCACCAGAAACTGGTTCCGACCGGAACGGGTCACTATGCAGTGAATCAGATCGTTCCTGAATAAGTCCTCATGTGGATTCTGCTGGCAGGTGCGCTGGGCGCCCTGCAACCCGCCCGGCGGCTGGCGCTATTGCTGTTAGCGCTCGCCGCGCTGCTGGGATTTTATCATCAGGTTCTGACCTGGCCGGTCTTGCCGCTGCTGGGCGGGATCGCCGCACTGGTCGCGCTGCGCCGCTTTGACCCGATCCGTTCCCGCCAGCAAATCCTGAGCGAGGCGCTACTGGTGCTGATTTCGCTGGGCTTGTTTCTCCATCTTTTCCCTGGCTTTAACAATCCCCTCCAGGTCGATGAGGTGCAGACGGGTGCCCGGAGCCTGCCGTTCAGTTTCTCCTTCAACGCCGATAAAGCGCTGATCCCCTTTGTGCTGCTGGCCTGCCTGCCGACGCTGTTCCGCGCTCGTGCCTGCCCGCCGCGTTATCCGTGGATTGCCGCACTGACGTTAATCACCGCCGTGCCGCTGCTGCTGTGTAGTGCCGTGCTGCTGGGTGGTCTGGCATTTGAGCTTCACAATCCACCGTGGCTGCCCGCGTTTATGCTGGCGAATCTGTTCTTTGTCTCGCTGGCCGAAGAGGCGCTGTTCCGGGGCTATCTGCAACAGCGGCTGAGAGAGTCGCTGGGAGGGATGCCCGCGCTGCTGATCTGCTCGCTGCTGTTTGGGCTGGCACATATCCAGGGCGGCGTGCTGCTGGTGGTATTCGCCTCCCTGGCCGGGCTGATTTACGGTCTGGCGTGGCACTGGAGCGGCCGGTTATGGCTGGCGACCGCCCTGCACTTTGCCCTTAACCTCACCCATCTGCTTTTCTTTACCTATCCGGCACTGCATCACTAAACAGTGAATACGGCCAGATCCGAGGCCAGCTCGGTGCGGGGGAAAATCGTCTGGCACTCCGCCAGCAGGCGGCTCATGTCCTTTGCCAGATAGCGGGAGCTGAAATGGGTGGCGATCAGTCGCTTTGCCCCGGCGCGTTTTGCCACGTCCGCGGCCTGCAGGGTGGTGGAGTGCCCGCGTCCGTTGGCTTTCTCCATCATCGCCGCCTCCAGCGTGGTTTCATGCACCATCAGGTCAACATCCGCCGCCAGTTGCAACGCGACGTCGGTCGGTGCGGTATCGCCAAAGATGGCCAGCTTTTTGCCGGGTGTCGCCGGGCCAAGGTAGTCAGCGCCGTTGATTACCCGCCCATCTTCCAGCGTCACACATTCCCCCTGCTTCAGCTGCTGGAACCACGGGCCACGGGGCACGCCTTCCGCTTTGAGCCGCGCGGCATCCAGCAGGCCGGGTTTGTCGTGCTGTTCAATGCGATAGCCAAAACACGCCACCGGATGGCTCAGCGGCCAGGCACTGATACGAAACTCACCGTCATCCAGCGTCCAGCCCGCCTCAATCTCAACAAGGCTCAGCGGATAGTCGGTATAGGAGCCACTGATCGACAGCGCCGTCTCAACAAAGGTCTTTAATCCTTTAGGGCCATAGACCGTCATCGGTGAGGTCAGTCCGGCCATCGACCGGCTGGTGAGTAATCCCGGCAGCCCGAAAATATGATCGCCATGCAGATGGGTGATAAAAATCTTGTCCAGCTTGCCCGGTTTCAGGCTCGAGCGCATAAACTGTAATTGCGTGCCTTCCCCGCAGTCAAACAGCCAGGTTTCACCACTCAGTGCGCGGGTAAAAGCAATGGAGGTCACGTTACGTTGCAGGCTGGGAGCACCGCCGCCGGTGCCAAGAAAAGTAAGGTGCATGGTATGCTTCCCTGTAAGCGAGTGAAAAAACAGAACCCTATTACAATCATAGGCGCAAACTTTGCGTCATTTCGACCTCCAGCGTTACACTCAACCCCAATTTTTTATGCAACCGGATGGATACTTCAATGACCCGACATTTCGACTATCTCGCCATTGGCGGCGGCAGCGGCGGCATCGCCTCAATTAACCGTGCAGCTATGTATGGCCAGAAATGTGCCCTGATTGAAGCAAAAGAGCTGGGCGGCACCTGCGTAAACGTGGGTTGCGTGCCGAAAAAAATCATGTGGCACGCTGCACAAATCGCCGAAGCTATCCATCTCTACGGGCCGGATTATGGCTTTGACACCACGGTGAATCGCTTCGACTGGGCCACACTGGTGAAAAACCGCAGCGCCTACATCGACCGCATCCATAACTCTTACGACAACGTGCTGGGTAAGAACAAGGTTGAAGTGATCAAAGGCTTTGCCCGCTTTGTCGATGCGCACAGCGTTGAAGTTAACGGCGAGATTATTACGGCTAACCATATTCTGATCGCCACCGGCGGTCGTCCGGTTCACCCCAATATTCCGGGTGCGGAGTACGGCATTGATTCCGACGGTTTCTTTGAGCTGGATGCCCTGCCAAAACGCACCGCCGTGATCGGCGCGGGCTACATCGCGGTCGAGCTGGCCGGCGTGGTAAATGCGCTGGGCTCAGAAACCCACCTGTTCGTGCGTAAACATGCACCACTGCGCAGCTTCGATCCGCTGCTTACCGAGACGCTGGTCGAAGTGATGAACACGGAAGGCCCGGCGCTGCACACCGAATCCATTCCAAAAGCCGTGATTAAAAACAGCGATGGCAGCCTGACGCTGCAGCTGGAAAACGGCAGTGAATATATTGTCGATTGTCTGGTCTGGGCGATTGGCCGTGAGCCAGCCAACGATAACCTCAACATCGAAGCTGCGGGCGTGGCGCTGAACGACAAAGGCTATATCAATGTCGACAAGTTTCAGAACACCAATGTCTCAGGCATTTATGCTGTGGGTGACAACACCGGTGCGGTTGAGCTGACACCGGTGGCGGTTGCCGCTGGCCGTCGTCTCTCTGAGCGTCTGTTTAACAACAAACCGGACGAGCATCTGGATTACAGCAATATTCCGACCGTTGTATTCAGCCATCCACCGATTGGTACCGTGGGACTGACTGAGCCACAGGCGCGCGAACAGTATGGCGATGACCAGGTGAAAGTCTACAAATCGTCGTTCACCGCCATGTACACCGCGGTCACCCAGCATCGCCAGCCGTGCCGCATGAAGCTGGTCTGTGTGGGTGCCGATGAGAAGATTGTTGGTATTCACGGCATCGGATTCGGCATGGATGAGATGCTGCAGGGCTTCGCCGTGGCACTGAAAATGGGTGCGACCAAGAAAGACTTCGATAACACCGTGGCGATCCACCCGACCGCAGCGGAAGAGTTTGTGACAATGCGCTAGTAACTCACCTCATGCGCATCCGTTACCCGCTGAAACGTTGTTCTGCGGGTAACGGCCTTAATTAAAATAGGTTTCCCGCAACGGCGTCAGTGCCGCGCCCAGTGCCGAACTGTCTCCCTCAATGGCGCTTAGCAGAATATCCGGATATTCCGCAGAAATGTCCCAGCGTTTACCCGAACACGTCCGCGGCATGGCTAAGAACATTTCGCCCAGCTTCCGGGGAATTTCGCCTCCTAAGATAATGGCCGCGGGATCGATCACCGCATTCATGGCATCCATTGCCCGATGCAGGTTTGGCGTTACCTCTTCTACCCACTGTTGCGCAATCGGCCAGGCCGGATCGAATTTATGATTGAGATCGCGAATATCTTTAATTTCAATACCGCCGTGACGTAACCGATCGATCAGGATCCCCAGAGCCGGCCGCAGCTTGCCCTCTTCCGGCGTAAAAATACGGCTGATCTCCCCCGCATTACCAAATGCACCCTGGAACGGTTTACCGTTAATCACGATGCCACCGCCGAATCCATAATTAAAAGAGAGATAACCAAACGTATCGTATTTCAGCCCGGCGCCTAAAAAGGCTTCAGCGTGCGCCGCCGTCGTGGCGTTATTTTCAATCCATACCGGCCGATCAAATAACATGGTAATTTCACGACGCAGATCGATCCCCATCCAGTTTTTTAAAGGTTCAGGCGGATTGAAATACTTTCGGGAATCATAAAGAAAGCCCGCCATGCTGTATCCCACACCACAGACTTTTTCTGGCGAAATACCGTATTGTTTTAAGGTATCCAGATAGTGATGTTTGATATTGAGTAAGGTACGGGCAGGGTCGCGCGGATGCGTGTCCAGTACGCAGTATTCTGTAATACCGCCCCGGAAATTAATCAGGCTGGCGGCAACACTGTCTGAGTTAATAGAGATACCGTAACCATAACGTGCATTCGCATTCAGTGATAACGACGGGCTGGGCTTGCCTCTTCCCTGGGACGGCGATTCCCCCAGGCTGAGAAAGCCATTTTCGGTCAGCGTATCAACAATACGGTGAACAGATGACTGATTCAAAATGGTTTGCGAAACCAGTGAGGAGCGGGAAATGCCATCGTTACGGCGGACAAGCTCCAGAATGAGTTTTTCACTGCGATTAAGTTCGACATCATGACCAGCGGAATATCCATGAACCACAGCGTTGTCCTCACCATATTTAATAATGGGTTCTGTTAATACCCTAGCATGCTTTTATGCATGACGAATAGTAAAGGGCCCTGCCTTTATGTTTTCGTAAAATGTGCTGATTTTCAGCCTCTCCTGCCCTGCTTATCGCGATCATAAAAGCATCATAATAGTGAAACATAGCAGAGAGACACTCTAATATCATGCAGTGAGCATTATATTAAAAGCGAGCCTGATGTCCGGATGGGTATTTTCGCTGTGCACTGGGTTTTGCCTCCATACACACGCTTCTTTTTATGCATCAGGTAAACAATGGAAACGCGCTTAAAGGTTGCTGAACGTATCGCACAAGAGGCTTCACTTTTGGCTCTGGACTATTTCAGACAGCTGAGTGAATTAGAGGTCTGCGAAAAAAGGCCGCAGGATGTCTTCAGTGAAGCCGATCGGGAAGTGGAAAATCTGATCCGGCAGCGTCTGGGAGATCATTTCCCACAGGATCCTGTTATCGGTGAAGAGTATGGCGGTGAGCTCAGCGCCAGCTACTGGTCTGTTGATCCTATTGATGGGACCAGTAACTTCCTGCGCGGCTCGTCATTGTGGGGGATTTCTGTTGGCTATGTGCAGGATGGCGAGCCGGTTATGGGCGTGATCGTCCATCCCGTTTTAAACCTCATGCTGAGCGGCGGCAAAGAGAGAGGTGTTTATCTGAATGGTGAACCCTTTGAACGGCCTGTGATCGCCGGGGGGCTTAAAACCGTGGCGATTGGCGACAGTCCATCATGGGATTTCACCCATCAGCTCTGTATTGAAAAGGCCTATCGGGACGACGGCTGGAATGTTGTGCGCTATCGCTGTGCCACCGTCGGTTTAACCTTTAGCGTGCTGGGTTACGTCGACGGTTATCAGGAATGTTTTAGCAGCATGTGGGACGTTTCTGCGGGCTATGCCCTCTGTAAAGCGGCGGGACTGGATGCGCATCTTGCCGGCACACAGGAAAAAAGCAGCACACATGTGAGTGTCGGCACGCCCGAAATGAACCGCCTTTCTGCCCGGTTTATCCCTTATCCTCGATTTACGCCTGCCTGACCACGCATTGCCCCGGACTTACCTTATCACTGCATTTCAGGACAGCGTCTCCCCGCTGCCCTGCCCGCTGTGCGCGCTCTGCCAGAGCATCTTAACCCTCTGAACTTAATATTAATCATAATGCATTAAAATAATTAGCGCGTTAAACATACGATTTCAAATAAACCTTACATTAACCTGTTAAATATAGGTTTTAAAAACTTAATAAATTCTTAACCTCTCTGAAATTGCTTAAATTCACTACGCCTGATTATTATGCGCATCGCATTAATTAAGAAATCCCTGGCATTTTATGACGGAGCAGACCACGTGAACACGCTAGAAATCCACAATGCCATGCTGACATTTGACGATTTTGTCGCGCTGAACGGCATTTCACTGCAGGCCAAAAAAGGGCAATTTGTTTCCCTGCTTGGCCCCTCTGGCTGTGGCAAAACCACGCTGCTTAAAGTCATTGCCGGCTTTTACAGTCTTGATAGTGGCGAAGTACTGATCCACCAGCAGGACATGCATCATGTCAAACCTGAACATCGCGACACGGCGATGTGCTTTCAGTCCTATGCGCTTTTTCCTCACCTTTCCGTTGCTGAAAATATCGGTTTTGGCCTCAGGCAGATGAAGATGGCAAAAACGGATATTCACGATCGCGTAGCGCAGACCGCTGCTCAGGTATCACTCAATGCGCATTTGCCTAAACTGCCGGCGCAGTTATCCGGCGGTCAGCAGCAGCGCGTGGCGCTTGCCAGAGCGCTGGCCGTGCGTCCGGAAATCGTGTTGTTTGATGAGCCGCTGTCAAATCTGGATGCCAAATTACGGGACAAGGTACGACTGGAGATCAGACAGCTTCAGCGCTCCCATGGATTTACCGCCATTTATGTTACCCATGACCGTGCAGAAGCCCTGTCGATGTCTGACGTTGTGGTGGTCATGAATGCCGGAAAGATCGAACAAATCGGTACGCCGGATGAGATCTATTATTCCCCGATAAACCGCTTTGTCGCCGGTTTTGTCGGTCAGGCTAACGTGATGGAAGCCCGCGTACTGGACGGAGATAGCAGCAGCGGTATTTATCGTATTGCGTGTGTCATGGGCGAAATGGAAATACACAGTCACCAGCCGCCCGTCTCGGACAAGGTCTATACCTTCTGGCGTCCTGAGGATGCCCTGCTGAGCGAACAGGATACGGGGAAAAACACCCGGGCTTTTGAGATCGGTGCCGTGAGTTTTCTTGGCAATATTTCTGAACTCCAGGTTCATCCGATTGGGCATGAAGAAACAGACTATCAGTGGTGTATCCAGTTAGTCGGCAAAAACACCATACAGGAAGGTGATCGGGTTAACTTCTCCATTGCGCCAGACAGAATCCGTTTTTTACAGGAAAGCTGTTCATGAAAATGCGCAACCGCAACAGGCTTAGCTGGCTGCTGGTTTTGCCTGCCGTCGCGCCGGTCGTGCTGACGCTGGTGCTGATTGTCATCATGGCGCTGGCGCAGTCCGTTGGTCTGTTTAATTTTGGCGCGCCGGCGCATTTCACACTTCAGTACTGGCAAACCATCCTGAACGACAGTCAGCTTTGGCGCGCGACAGGCTATTCACTCAAAATTGGCGTCATCAGTGCCGTTCTGTCCGTCGCGCTGGCGCTCCCGCTGGCACTGTGGCTGAGAAAACCCTTTCCCGGCTCAATGCTGATGGGCGGTTTGCTTAAAGCCCCGCTGATGGTGCACGGACTGGTTGCCGCGCTGCTGTTTATCAATCTGATTTCGTGGCAGGGTTTTATTAACCTGGGGTTACTTAAACTGGGGATCATCTCTCACCCCATCAGGATGCAAAATGACCGCTGGGGAACGGGCGTGATTATTTTGCAGGTCTGGAAACAGCTTCCCTATGCGCTGCTGATTATTACCGGCAGCCTGCGCGCGATTGGTGACGAAATTTTTAATGCCGCGCGGGATTTGGGTGCCGGCAGAGCTGCCCGGCTGTTACAGATCATTCTGCCTTTATCTATCAAGTCCGTTCAGGTGTCGCTGGTGCTGATTTTCATCGGTGCATTAGGTGACTTTTCATTCCAGGTCGTTGCGGGGCCGACCAGCGTGTTCTCTCTTTCGCAATACATGCTGCGCTTCCCCGAAATCAGCGCCCAGGGCTGGAATCTTGCCGCGGTTGTCGCCGTGATTTTAATGCTGGCGGCTTTTGTCGGTGCAGTCGTGCTTGCCGCCCTGGCGAAGTGGCTACAACAAGCCGGAGAACAGCGATCATGAAAGCCAGAGAGACCTTATCCCCGCTGCGAATCGTCATGATGATCATTATCACCGCCCTGTTTATGCTGTGGCTGGTCATTCCCTTTATGTTGACCGTCCTGTGGTCACTGGTCGATAAAACCCATCCGTGGGCATGGCCAGATGCGCTGCCGCCGGTTGTCTCACTGGGCCGTTGGGTGGAAGTCTGGACCACGACCGCGTTACCGCAGGCGCTCAGGAACAGCTATTTACTGGCGGCAACCGTCTCGGTCTGCACGCTGATGCTGTCTCTGCCTGCCGCGTGGGCGTTTGGCAGAATGTCGTTTACGGGCAAACATTTTTTACAGAATGCGATCTTATTGCCGCTTATCGTTCCGGGCTTTGTCGTGGCACTGTTTTTTTCCATGTTGCTTAACGTGGCGGGCATTCACAGCCGGTTTGGCGGCATTTTGCTGGGGCATATTATTATCCTGATGCCTTATGCCGTGCGCATTCTCACCCTGTCGTGTTCGCAGATACGCCAGGACACGCTTGATGCGGCACGGGATATGGGCGCTTCGGTGATAAACCGTTTTTTAGTCGCCTGCCTGCCCACCATCAGGCCGGGAATATTTGCCGCACTAATTATTGTTTTTACGTTATCAATAGAAGAGTTCGCCATAAGTTTCATTGTTGGCTCACCCGATTTTATTACCGTCCCGGCCATTCTCTATTCTTATCTGGGTTATAACTTTATTCGACCCAATGCGGCGGTCATTTCTTTAATGCTGGTTGTGCCAAATGTCATTTTAATGCTGATTGCAGAAAAATTACTGACAAGAAATCCTGTCGCCGCCTTTGCAGGAAAAGGCTGACAGTCTTTAATTCGCGTTATTGGGGAAACATATGTTCAGATTCGTTGCTGCAATATTATTGCTGGCCGGGGCTTTCTGTAGCCAGGCTCAGGATTTAACTACGATGAACTGGGAACAGATTGTCGAACAGGCGAAAAAAGAAGGGGAATTAACCTGGTATCAATGGTATTACCAGGACCGTTTAAAAGAGCAGGTCAGCCTGTTTGAAAAACAGTACGGTATTAACGTTACCCTGTCTGAAGGCACACTACAGGGTAATATTAATAAACTCATGGCAGACCGGGGACGGGATACGGGTGACATTGATCTGTTTTCGATTGGCGGCGGGGCATTCGGGACCGTATCACCTCAGAAAACGTTTTTTGGCCCGATTAATACACTGCTGCCGGCAGGCAAAACCCTGAACTACACCATTGAGGGAACGGACAGTAAAGGCTATGGCGTGGCATTTTGGGGCAACCAGACCGGTCTGGCCTACGATTCGCGCCGCCTGAAAGAAAGTGAGTTACCGCGAACATTGCCGCAGATTACGGCCTTTCTGCAGCGTCATCGTCAGGAGTTTGGCTTCAACGTTGAAAACGGCGGATCCGGCCCGGCCTTTATTGAATCGGTGACGCGCACACGGGTACCGGGTTTTGATTTCACGAAAGGCGATGCGGATCTAAAAAGCCTGACGGCTCTGCAGCCGGCCTGGAACTGGTTCAAACAGCAGCGCCCCAACTACATCATTACGGCCTCCAACGCCGACAGCGTCACCCGGCTGGTCAGCGGTGAATTCCTGCTGGTCCCCGCCTGGGAAGATTATCTGGTGGGATTAGAAAACCACGGTGAAGTCCCGAAAACGATCCGGCTCTATATCCCCGATTTCGGCATGCCCGGCGGCGGAAATATGGTGGCGATACCTGTAAACGCCCCCCATAAAGCGGCAGCGTTGCTGTTTATCCACTGGCTGACGCTGCCCACCACCCAACGGCTGTTTCAGCAGGTTTATGGCATTACGCCTCAAAACAAAGACGTAAATCGTGATGCCGGACTGATTAACAGCAAAGAGCGTATCCATGGCACCCAGTTCATGCCTAAACCGCTGGGTGATGAAGTCAGAACCGAATTTTCTAACCAGGTTTTGCTCAGGTAGACCTGCGATATAACCCTAACTGAAGGTAACGCCAATAATGTCGACCCAAAAACACCCTGCACGTGTAGTGAACTCCCGTCTGATTGCCCATCGGGGAGCACCGCTACTGGCACCGGAAAACACGCTACCTTCGTTTCTGGCGGCGGTGGAACACGGCGCAACGTGGATAGAGGTGGATGTCAAACTCACCAAAGATATGCACCCGGTCATTATTCATGACGATTCCGTAAACAGGACAACGAATGGCAAAGGCTATGTGGCGAATCTGACCCTGGATGAGATCCGGTCGCTGGAGGCTGGCGTATGTTACGGCCACCTTTTCAGGGGCGTGAAAGTGCCTACACTGGCTGAAACAGTCGGCTTTGTACTGGATAAAGGCGTCGGGCTACAACTGGAAATCAAACCCACCTCCGGGCAGGAAGTGGAGACGGCGGAGATTGCGATCGCTCAGTTGAAATCACTGTGGCCAGCAAGCGAGAAGAAATTATTCATCAGCAGTTTTTCTGAGATTTCGCTGCAGGTTGCCGCACGGCTTATGCCTGACGTACCCCGCGGGCTGGCGGTTTGCGTCCCGCCGAAAGACCCCGCGGCGCTTCTCGCCAGAACAGGTTGCCAGATCCTGCATTTCCTGGGTGACTTCGCGACAGACGAAGACCTGGCGCGACTGGCCCGTTCAGGTATTGAATTCGCGATTGCCACGATCAATGACCCGGTTCTTGCCCGAAAATATATTGATGCGGGCGCGCAAACCGTATTAAGCGATATACCTGACTTAGCCTTTTAATAAAAAATCACCAGGAAATACGCTACCAGAATGTAATAACACCAGGGAAAGTCATTATAAAAAATGGCCATAACCTTTATGGCCGATATCACCATTTCATGATTTAGCGATTAAACAATACGAATGTGAGATTGAAATAAATACCGTCCTGAGCGGTAACCTCCTCATGCTTCAGCTAACTGAAAAGGGCAGATGATATGCACAATAAAATAAAAACAGCCGCGCCGTATGCAATGTTTTTTATGGTCTCATTCTCTGCATGCTCCGCTGGAATTTATAATAAAGATGGAAATAAGCTCGACCTGTACGGTAAAGTCGATGCGCGCCATGTTTTCTCAGATAATATTGCAGAAGATGGCGACAACTCTTATGCACGCCTGGGTTTTAAAGGTGAGACGCAAATTAATGATCAGCTTACCGGTTATGGTCAATGGGAATACAATTTCCAGCTGAATCACAGTGAAGGCGGTAGCGACGCGCAAACGGGGAATGCCACACGTTTAGGCTTTGCAGGTCTGAAAATGGTCGACTTCGGCTCGTTCGATTATGGCCGTAGCTTTGGGGTACTGTATACCGCCTCCGCCTATACGGATATGGCACCGGTCTACGGTTCCGGCACCATGACCACTAACGATAACTTCCTGTCAAAACGCTCAACCGGCCTCGCGACCTGGCACTCTCCGGAGTGGGGTGGATTAAATCTAACCCTGCAGTATCAAGGGAAAAATGACCGCGCAACCGCCAGACTGGCTAACGGGGATGGTTACGGTGCTGGCCTGACTTACAACATTACCGATGGACTGAGCATTGCGGCGGCAGGGATGAAAGCAAAACGGACGCTGACTCAGCAAGCTGACGGTCAGGGAGACGATGCCACCGCCTGGGTAACCTCTGCAAAATATGATGCCAGCCAGATCTATCTGGCTGGCATGTATGGCGAAGCCAGTGACGTTACGCCTTATGGACAGCTGGCACAGGTCGCTGACAAAACCCATAACGTTGAGGCAATTGCGCAGTACCAGTTCCTGAACGGTTTGCGCCCTTCAGTCGGTTTTGTCACGCAGCGTGGCGAAAACCTGCAGGGCGCAGGAAATTTTGCCGGGGGCAGTCAGACGATGCAGAAATATATTGCGGTGGGCACCTATTACTATTTCAACAAGAACATGCTGACCTACGTGGACTATCGCATTAACCTGCTGAAGGAAAACGACTTTACGCGTGCCACCGGCATTTCGACGAAAGACAGTATCGCTATGGGCCTGACCTATCAGTTTTAATCAGGCGGCCTCTGCCTGCACACAAGCTTTAACCTGTGTCGCTTCAATCCTGAAAATCGCTACTGTCGCGAGGCCGGCGAATGCCGGCTTTTTTTACGTCAGTCGCAAGGGGAAGGGTTACAGGGATGAGTCGTGCATGCCCAGGTATGCAACCTGACGGAGGTTTTCCAGCCACTTAACATACGCCTGATCCCATAACGCCGCGGGCGTGCCCGCCTTGCCAAGACCAAATCCATGTCCGCCTTTGCTGATTTGAATCAGCTCAACCGGCACGCGGTTGCGGCGACAGGTGTCGCGCATCAGCTCGGTGTTAAACGGATTTGAGGTGTGATCGTCCTCGGCCTGCGCCAGAAACGTGGGCGGATATTGCCGGGTGACATAGTTCTGCACTGACCAGTTCGCCTCATCCTGCGGCGTGGCATTTTTGCCGACCATCATCAGATGGGTATTAGTGTGCTGATAAGGCGCTTCCAGGGTAATAACCGGATAGATCAGGCCAACACTGTCGACTTTCGGCACCACTTCATCCAGCGGATCGATGGCCGGATACGATGCAAAATCTGGCCGCGCTGCCGCCAATCCCAGCAGATGTCCACCTGCCGAGAAGCCCAGTGCATGCACTTTGCGCTCAAAAGATCGCACCAGCCGGATGGCACGCTGCGCATCCTGCAGCGGTGCCAGCCGTCCCGCCTGCCACTTCTCATGCGGCAACCGGTAGCTGAGCACATAGGCGGTATAGCCACTGGCATTGAGCCAGCGCGCCACCGGCCAGGCTTCGCGGCCCATACCGATCCAGCGATAACCGCCGCCTGCAGCGATTAATACGGCTTCACCATTGGGGTTTTCCGGTTTAAAGCGCTGAATGGCCGGACTGACGATATTTGACCAGGAACCGGTGCTGTTAATATTTAACTGGCCGGATGGGCCGCCGCCGCCGGGCGGATCATCCGGCCAGAGGGGAATAATGTCATCGCGGGCAAATAATTTGCCGGTGGTCATGGAGAGCCCGAGCGCTCCCGTGCCGAGAATAAAGCGTCGACGCGTAATCATAATGCCTGTTGTGTGAAGCCCGAAATGTCAGCAAACCGTTGCGGTAGGCTAAAGAAGTATGAACAAATGCAAGTCTGGTGCACTGGCTGGCGATTATGTACGCAACAGCCCCTGAAAAGCCATAAAAAAACGCGCCCGGCAGGCGCGTTTTATTTCATTCCGTCTGGTTAATCTTCCTGCTGGAACTGCGCCATCACGGCCTGTTCACACTGCTGTTCGTTGACGCGCAGTTTGGCACGCTCATCGTCCCCCAGTTGCAGCCAGGCACTGGCCACTTCACGCGCAGACTCTTCGTCGAATTCGGGCTGATTCATCGCCGACGGTGACTGGCCGCCCGCCACGGTCGATTTCATCTGCTCAACGTAATGATCTGCAGTGGCGACCTTTTTCTCGCCGCTGACGATGTGGCATAACTGACTGGCGTAAACATTCTGCTCAGTGTCAGTGTCATCCGCCGCCAGCGCGCTGCCGGTGGCGAGGATACTCAGCAGCACTATCTGAGTTACTTTCATTCTTAACTCCTGTTCGTTCGGGTTAAACCTTGCGCTGAAGGGCTTCGAGGCGCTTCTGACGCCAGTTCAGCAGCGGCGTCACGGTGGTGCCGTGAACCACCACGCTGCAGACCACCAGCGTTAACGCCATATTGGTCATAATTTCCATCTGCGGGCCTTGCATCCCGTGCGTCCAGGCATAGGCGATGTAGTTCAGACTGCCAATCCCCCGGATGCCCAGCCAGCCAATCAGCAGACGCTGCCCCAGCGGCAGTCCGGCTCGCATTGTTACCAGCCAGACGGCCAGCGGTCGCACCACCGCAAACAGCACCAGGCCAATCAGCACGCCGTAGATGTTCCAGTGCTGCGCCAGTGTGACGCCCAGCACCACCATCATGCCAGCCGCCAGTAAACGTTCAATAGTATCGCCAAAAGAGAGGGCGTCGCCTACTACAAACCCAATCGATTTGACCATATTCGTGCCGCCCTGATGCGCCAGACGCATGTTAGGATTCACCAGCGCCTCAGAGGGCAATATCCGCTCGTCGTCAGAGAGATCATCCGGCTGATGACGACGGAACACGCCCAGTTCTGCGCGGCGTAATCCCAGCCCGGCGGCAAAGGCAGCCAGGAAGCCGGAAGCACCCAGCCACTCCACCAGTGAATAACTCAGTGCTATCAGCGCCAGCGCCAGAAAATCATTGGGTGCGACATCGCCATTGGCATTGCGCAGTCGGGTCGCCAGCATGCCGATCAACTGCCCCAGCACAAAACCGATGATAAGACCGCCGCCAATCGCCCAGAGCACTTCGACCGCGCCCCAGTGCGCCAGCATCGCGCCATTCAGGCTTTCGCCATTGAACAGCAGCAGCGCCAGCATCAGCAGTGGTAATGCGGAGCCGTCGTTCATGCCCGCCTCGCTGGATATTGCCACACGCAGCGAGTCATCATCCTGCGCATCATTGACCGAGATTAAGCTCGCCAGCACCGGATCGGTGGGTGCGACAATCGCCCCAAACGCCAGCGCAATCGGCCAGTCTAATCCCACAAGGAAGTGTGCCAGCAGGGTCATCGCGGCGACGGTGAGCAGCATGGCGGGAAAGGCCAGCTTCAGCCCGGTGTGCCAGCAGTTGTTCTGCAGCGGCTGACGCAGCTTGAGACCGGTGATAAACAGCGAGGCTGCCATGGTGATTTCAGTGATGTGGGCCACGGCTTCGGAATGGGTAACGATATCAAGGTGGATAACATCAAATCCCCACGGGCCGCACAGCATACCCGCGATCAGAAACAGGCCAAATGAGGTGACTGGCCCCCGGTGAATCCAACCGGAAGCCAGCGACATCAGCAGCAGGAGGCCGCCCGTCGCTGCTGTCCAGGCTAAAAAGTTCATAACACTCCAGAATATTTCGGGTTTATGAATAAGCCTGGCACATTTTTTGACGGGCGAGGTGTCAGTTTTTCAGGTGACGACTGGCGAAGCGGACCGCGACAGCGGCTGCACCAGCTATGGTGGCGAGCGCAACCACGCCATTCCAGCCCCAGTGTGCCAGCGCCAGACTGCCCAGCGCCGCACCGGTCGCCATACCGATAAACACCACGGTAAACAGCAGGGCATTAAGGCGACTACGTGCTTCCGGGGCCAGGCCGTAGACCAGCGTCTGATGCGCCACCAGCGTGGCCTGTACGCCTAAATCAAAGCCGATAGTACAGACGACTATCAGCGCCAGCTGCGCCGGCATGGGCAGTAATGGCAGCAGGAACATCAGCGCAAAAGAGATCGTTACCAGCGCGGCACCCGCCTGCGTGACCCTTGCCGGACCAATGCGGTCAGCAAAACTGCCCGCCAGCGGTGCCGCCATGGCGCCCGCTGCACCGGCTAAACCAAAGGCTCCGGCAACGGCACTGTCCAGATGAAAGCGGTCGCTAAGCATTAACGCCAGTGTCGACCAGAAGGCGCTGAAGGCCACTGACAGCAGACCCTGCGCCAGCGCGGCCCGGCGCAGCGTCTGGTGGTGACGCCACAGATGCACCAGCGACAGCAGCAGGCGCGGGTAGCTTACCGAGGTACCCGGTGTGAAGCGCGGCAGCACACGCCACAGCGTCAGCGTAATCAGCAGCACCGCCAGCGCGGCAATCATATACATGGTGCGCCAGCCGAAATACTCCGCCACCACCCCACTGACCACCCGCGACAAGAGGATGCCAACCAGCAGCCCGGTCATCACCGTGCCGACCGTTTTACCCCGGCTGCGTTCCGGGGCCAGCGCCGCCGATGCAGGCACAATATCCTGCGCCACCGTAGCCGTCAGGCCGGTGATAAAACTGGCAATCAGCAGCGCGCTGAGCCCACCGGAAAAACCACACAGCAGCAGCGCTGCCACCAGCAGTAAGCCCTTGATGAAGATAATGGTGCGACGGTCATGACGATCGCCCAGTGGCGCCAGCAGCAGAATACCCAGTGCATAGCCCGCCTGGGTCAGCATCGGCACCATACCGACTGCGCCAATGCCTGCGTTAAACTGTTTGCTGATGATATCCAGCATCGGCTGGCTGTAGTAAATCGACGCAACGCTGAGTCCGGCACCCGCGGCCAGGGTAAACACCAGCGGTGTGGAGAGCGATTCATTTTGAGTCTGGGTTGATATGGCTGACATGCTGTAATCCTCTTCATTTCGTACAACCATTAAAGCGCATCGCGGTTATACGCGGTAGACTGATATCAGGCAAAACCGTTATGCGTGGTACGTATGAACAATCCTAACAGCAGCGATCGCATCGACCTGATGCAGACCTTTATCCGTATCGTCGAGAGTGGCAGCTTATCGGCCGCCGCGGCCCAGCTGGGTACGACACAACCTACCGTCAGTCGTCGGCTGCAGACCCTTGAGCAGCGGCTGGGGCTGAAGCTGATCCTGCGCACCACGCATGCGCTAAAACTCACCGATGATGGTGAACGCTGCTACGCCCAGGCACGGCAGCTGCTGGCGACCTGGCATACGCTGGAAGATGAGCTGACCGGCGCCAGTGCCGATCCGGTCGGTACACTGCGGGTTCGTGCCCCGCACGCCTTTGGCCAGGATCAGCTGATCGCCCCACTGGTGGACTATCTGCATCGCTATCCCCGGCTCAATATTGAGTGGATGCTGAACGATCGCACGCCCGACTTTATGGCCGAGAATGTCGACTGCGCCATTCAGGTCGGTGCGCCAACCGATCCCTCGGTGGTGGCGGTTCTGCTGGCCGAAGTGCCGCGCATTGTGGTGGCGGCCCCGCACCTGCTGGCACAGTATCCGCCCATAGCGCAGATTGAACAGCTGCGTGATCTGCCATGGCTGGCCCTCACCAGTTTTTACCGTAACGAAGTGGCATTGCAAAAGATTGACGATGGCCAGCCGGTGAATCTGGCGATTACGCCACGGCTGAGCAGTGACAGTTTATATGCGGTGCGCAAAGCGGCGCTGGCGGGCATGGGTGCGGCAATTGTCTCCTCCTGGGCGGTACAGGAAGATTTAGCCGATGGCGACCTGGTTCAGCTGGTGCCTGCGTGGCAGGCACCACCGCTGCCGGTGTGGCTGACTTATCCCTGGGCGAGTTACTACCCGGCCAGGCTGCAACACTTTTTTGCGATGATTAAAGAGGTGATGCCGCAACTGGCGGGCACGCGTCCGGCGTCGCAGCCAGCAGGTCGTTCAGGGAAAACAGATCGGAAAGGATAACGCAGAGGCCCGCGTCAGCGGGCCACCAGGGGGATATTTTACTTTTTATCGTAGCGCGACATTTTGTCCAGCCAGCCCATCACAAAGGCAGAGAGCACAAAGGTCAGGTGGATAATCACGTACCACATGAGTTTGTCGTTTTCGACATTACGCGCTTCCATGAACACCCGCAGCAGGTGAATCGACGAGATGGCAACGATGGAGGCAGCGACTTTGTTTTTCAGCGAGCCGGAGTCCATCTTGCCCAGCCAGCTCAGCTTCTCTTTGTCTTCGTCGATGTCGAGTTTAGAGATGAAGTTCTCATAACCCGACAGCATTACCATCACCAGCAGGCCGCCAACCAGCGTCATATCCACCAGTGAGAGCAGCAGAAGAATCAGATCGTTTTCCGCAATGCTGAAAATGTTGGGCAGCAGGTGGAAAATTTCCTGGAAAAATTTAATGGTCAGCGCCAGTAATCCCAGCGAAAGTCCAATGTAAACCGGAGCCAGCAACCAGCGCGATGCATACATCAGGTTTTCGGTAAAACGTTCCATACAATCCCACGAATAATCAAACAGGACCGGCAGTATAACTGATCCACTGTGAAGTTATTTCAGCCCTTCGTCAGAAATTTCAGGGGCGGGCGGCAGCGGCAGCGAGAGACGAAATGCCGCGCCACCTTCGGGCCGGTTTTCGGCCCAGATCTGGCCGCCATGGCTCTCGATAATGGTTTTACAGATCGCCAGACCCAGCCCGACGCCCGGCACCGCCGACTCTTTATTGCCGCGCCAGAACTTATCGAATATCCGGGTTAAATCCTCTTCGGCAATGCCGGGTCCGCCATCCCAGACCGCAATTTCCAGTCGTGATGCTGCACGCCAGGCGCGGATGCCGCGTGGCGCGCTATTACCGGCATACTTCAGGCTGTTCTCTATCAGGTTAGTGAAAACCCGCTCCAGCAGCGTGCTGTCCCCTTTGATCAGCACGATGTCATCCGGCAGGTCGAGCTGGACCTCATGCCCCTTGAGCGAGGGTGCCATGCTGCTCAATGCCCCACCAATCACCTCTTCCAGCGCCAGCCACTCTTCCCGCAGATTGAGGCCGCCCGACTGAATGCGCGCCATATCCAGCATGTTGCTTACCAGCCGGATGGTGCTGAGCGTCTGCTCGCGAATCTGGCTGGCCTGCGGCACATATTTTGAGTTGTCACTGGCCAGGTCAAGCATCAGCATTTCTGCCTGACCAAACAGTACGGTCAGCGGGGTGCGCAGGTCGTGTGACAGCGCCGACAGCAACGCATTGCGCAGCTGTTCACGCTCAGCTGAGAGACGGGACGCTGCCTCGCTGTGAGACAGCGCCATCCGCTCCAGGGCATTGGCGATCAGCACCGTAAAGGTTTCCACCAGCCGCTGCTGCTCAGGAATCATCAGCTGACGCAGGTTCTGCGGCTCCACCACCAGCAATCCCCGGCACTGCGCGCCGCTTTTCAGCGGCAGGATCTGATAAGGCACTGCCGGTAAGGTATCGGTGCCCGCGCCTGCAGGCTGGCCTTTGCTGTAACTCCATTTAGCAATCGCGCGATCCGGCTCGCTGGCCGGTAACGCATCGCCCACCGCTTTCAGCTCGCCCTGCTCATCGGGCAGCAGCAGCAGGCAGCGCGCCTGTAGCGTGGCGTCGAGCACACGCTGGCTGGTGGCGGCGATATCCTGCGGTGTCAACGCGCTGCCCAGCGATTTCGCCATCTCATAGAGCTGACGCGCCCGCTGCTCGCGGTAGCGCGCCACCCGCGCCTGATAGCGCACGCCTGCCGTAAGATTCCCGACAATCACGCCGACCGCCAGCATCACGCCAAAGGTCACCAGGTATTGCAGGTCGGAGACCGCCACCGTGCCGGTGGGGGCCACAAAGAAGAGGTCGAAGGCGACGATATTTATCACCGTGGCGATCACCGACGGCCAGCGGCCATAGCGTAGTGCCACGATCACCACCGCCAGCAGGTAGATCATCACGCAGTTGGCGGGATCGAAATTGATCAGCACCGATTGCCCGGCTGCGGTCACCAGGATGCAGAGCACCAGCGCCATCATCACGCCGCGCAGCTGAATGCGCCATTTTTCGCTGTTAACACGACCATCCGGCAGCGGATGCGGCGCATCTTTCAGTGGCTCATCCAGCGCCACGACCAGCAGATCGAGATCCGGGCCAAGCTGGCCCAGTCGTTCAGCAAAACTGTCACGCCGCCAGCGCCGGAGTGGGCGACGGCCAGTGACGATTTTGCCCAGATTGTGTTCGCGGGCATAACCCAGCACCGCTTCCGCTTCATCCGGTTCAGAAAGGGTGGCGGTTTCCGCGCCCAGCTCCTGTGCCAGCTGTAATGTGCGCAGGATGGCCCGTCGCCGTGCTTCCGGCAGCCGGTTGAGCCGGGGCGTTTCAACATAGACCGCGTGCCATTCGCTGCCCAGTCGCGCCGCCAGTCGGGCTGCGGTGCGCACCAGCTTTTCACTGCCGCTGTCGTCGCCAATACAGAGCAGGATAGCGTCGCGGGTGTGCCAGACCCGATCCCGTCCCTGCTGATCGCGCCAGGCGCGCATCTGATCGTCTACCCGATCGGCGGTGCGGCGCAGCGCCAGCTCACGCAGGGCGAAGAGGTTACCTTTACGGAAAAAGTTTTCGATGGCGCGCTCAGCACGATCGCCAATATAAACTTTGCCCTCTTTCAATCGCTGGCGCAGATCGTCAGGCGGCAGATCGACCAGCACCACTTCGTCGGCACTGTCAAAAAAGGGATCGGGCACGGTTTCGCGCACCTGAATGCCGGTGACGCCGCCGACCACATCGTTGAGGCTCTCAAGATGCTGCACGTTGACGGTGGTCAGGACGTCGATGCCCGCTTCCAGCAGCTCCTCGATATCCTGCCAGCGCTTGGGATGGCGCGAGCCCTTAACGTTGGTGTGCGCCAGCTCATCCATCAGGATGACGGCAGGATGGCGGGCCAGCGCGGCATCGAGATCAAACTCTGCATGACGCGAGCGGCCGGTCGCGCGACGCGGCAGCAGGGTTAATCCTGTCAGCAGCTGTGCGGTTTCCGGCCGTTCGTGGGTCTCTACCACGCCAATCAGCACATCCAGACCCTGCGCACGCAGCCGCTGTGCCTCCTGCAGCATGGCGTAGGTTTTGCCCACGCCAGCACAGGCACCAAAGTAAATTTTCAGCTGCCCGCGATGCGTTTCGCGGTTAGCCTGCAGCAGCGCGTCGGGATCGGGACGCTGGGGTTCGTGGTTCATCGCTTCCTTAACACCATTACAGTTCGTTGAGCGCCATATTCAGCTGCAACACGTTGATTGTCGGTGTGCCGAGGAATGGCATCAGTGGACGATGCGTCATCTTTTCAATCAGCGCCTCGACCTGCGCCACCGGCACCTTGCGGCTGGCGGCGACACGCGGCGCCTGCCAGCGCGCGGCCTCCGGCGAAATATCCGGGTCCAGCCCGCTGGCTGAGGCAGTGACCAGCTCGACCGGCACGGCAGCCGATGCCTGCGGGTTCGCGGCCCGCAGCGCAGCGACGCGATCGGCTACCGCTTTATCCAGCGCCGGATTGCTGGCGGCCAGGTTGCTGCCGCCTGAGGAGAGCGGGTTATAGGGTTTATCGCCTGTGGCTGAAGGGCGGCCCCAGAAATAGTTGGGCTGGGTAAAATTCTGGCCAATCAGTGCTGACCCGCGCGCCACGCCATCTTCCTCCAGTAGCGAGCCGCTGGACTGGGACGGAAACAGCCATTGCGCCAGACCAGTAGTAAGCAAAGGATAAACCACGCCGGTGACAAGCGTAAGCAGCAACAACAGTAAAATTGCCGGACGTAACTGACTCATTTTTCTCTCCTCAGGCCATGCCTGAAAACACTAACAGCAGATCGATCGCTTTGATGCCGACAAACGGCACCAGCAGGCCACCCAGACCATAAATCAGCAGGTTGCGGCGCAGCAGCGCAGCGGCGCTCAGTGGGCGGTAGCTGACGCCTTTCAGGGCCAGCGGGATCAGGAAGACAATCACCAGGGCGTTAAAGATCACCGCCGACAGGATTGCGCTGGCGGGCGAGTGCAGCTGCATCACGTTAAGCATGTTGAGCTGCGGATAGGTCGCCGCAAACGCCGCCGGGATAATGGCGAAATATTTCGCCACGTCGTTGGCAATACTGAAGGTGGTCAGCGAACCGCGCGTCATCAGCATCTGTTTACCGATGTGCACCACTTCCAGTAGCTTGGTCGGGTTAGAGTCGAGGTCGACCATGTTGCCCGCCTCTTTCGCCGCCTGGGTCCCGGAGTTCATCGCCACCGCCACATCCGCCTGCGCCAGTGCTGGCGCATCGTTGGTGCCGTCACCGGTCATCGCCACTAAACGGCCTTCGGCCTGATACTGACGGATCAGCGCCAGTTTGGCTTCTGGTGTGGCCTCTGACAGGAAGTCATCTACGCCCGCTTCTGCGGCAATCGCCGCGGCGGTCAGTGGGTTATCACCGGTGATCATCACCGTTTTAATACCCATTTTGCGCAGTTCGGCAAAGCGCTCTTTGATGCCGCCTTTCACGATATCTTTCAGCGCCACCACACCCAGCACATTTGCGCCTTCTGACACCACCAGCGGCGTGCCGCCACTGCGAGCCACCTCTTCCACCTGCGCATTCACTTCCGCAGGGAAACGACCATGGTTCGCTTCGATATGACGGCGAACGGCATCGACCGCGCCTTTGCGGATCAGCCGATCCTGCACATTCACGCCACTCATGCGGGTCTGGGCTGAGAACGGAATAAAGCTGGCGTCCATGCTGCTGAGATCGCGTTCACGCAGGTTAAATCGCTGTTTCGCCAGTACCACGATGCTGCGGCCTTCCGGCGTCTCATCGGCCAGCGAGGCGAGCTGCGCGGCGTCCGCCAGCTGCTCTTCGCTGACGCCTGGCGCGGGCAGGAACTGGGTCGCCTGACGGTTACCCAGCGTGATGGTGCCGGTTTTGTCCAGCATCAGCACATCCACATCCCCTGCGGCTTCCACCGCACGACCGCTGGTCGCGATGACGTTTGCACCCAGCATCCGGCTCATCCCCGCCACGCCAATCGCCGACAGCAGGCCGCCGATAGTGGTCGGGATCAGACAGACCAGCAGTGCCACCAGTACCGTGACGCTGACCGGTGTGCCGCCCCATGCCGAGAACGGCCAGAGCGTCACGGTCGCCAGCAGGAACACGATGGTCAGTGATACCAGCAGGATGGTCAGGGCGATCTCATTTGGCGTTTTGCGGCGTTTTGCGCCTTCCACCATGGCGATCATCCGGTCAAGGAAGGTTTCGCCCGGGTTGGCGCTACAGGTGATCACCAGCCAGTCAGAGAGAATACGGGTACCGCCCGTCACGGAAGCAAAGTCACCCCCTGACTCACGGATTACGGGTGCAGATTCACCGGTAATGGCGCTCTCATCCACTGAGGCACCGCCCTCCATCACTTCACCGTCACAGGGAATGATATCGCCCGCTTCTACCAGCACCGCATCGCCTTTGCGCAGCGCATCGGCACTGACCTGCTGCCACTCGGCACCATAGCGCGCCGCTGAGAGTTTTTTGGCAAAGCTGGTCTTTTTGACGCCTTTCAGGCTGCTTGCCTGGGCCTTGCTGCGCCCTTCTGCCAGCGCCTCTGCCAGGTTGGCGAACAGCACGGTGAACCAGAGCCAGACCGCAATCGCCCCGGTAAAGCTGGCGCTGCCGTTGATGCGCCCGGTCAGCATGCCCACCGCCAGCAGCGAGGTGAGGATGCTGCCGAGGTAGACCACAAACATCACCGGGTTACGGAACTGTACCCGGGGATCGAGCTTTTTCACCGCATCCCAGGCCGAGGTACGCAGCAGGGCTGCGTCAAATAACGCCTGTTGTTGACGACTCATGAGGATTGTCCCTGAACAAGTTGCAGATGCTCAGCCACCGGGCCCAGCGCCAGAGCAGGAATAAAGGTCAGTGCACCCACCAGCAGCACGGTGCCGATCAGCAGTGCAATAAACAGCGGACCGTGAGTTGGCAGTGTGCCGTTACCTACCGGCTGCACTTTTTTAACCGCCATCGCACCGGCAATCGCCATCACCGGGATGATGATGCCGAAACGGCCCAGCAGCATGCAGACAGCCAGTAACAGGTTCCAGAACGGCGTGTTGGCACTCAGTCCGGCAAAGGCACTGCCGTTGTTATTGGAAGCCGAAGAGACCGCATAGAGCACTTCACTGAAGCCGTGGATGCCCGGGTTTGCCATCGCGCTGCGCCCGGCGTCGGTCATCATCGCCAGTGCAGTGCCAATCAGCACCAGCGCCGGGGTAACCAGAATCGCCAGTGCGGTCATTTTCATTTCCCACACATCGACTTTTTTACCCAGGAACTCCGGGGTACGGCCAATCATCAGTCCGGCAATAAAGACCGCCAGCAGTACAAACAGCAGCATGCCGTAGAGGCCGGCACCAACACCGCCAAATACCACCTCGCCCAGCTGCATCAGCCACATCGGCACCATGCCGCCCAGCGCGGTAAAGGAGTCATGCATGGCATTCACCGCACCGCAGGAGGCAGAAGTGGTAATGACCGCGAACAGGCTGCTGTTAAGGATGCCAAAGCGTGTCTCTTTACCTTCCATGTTGATGGCGCTGTCGGCCCCCAGCTGGAGGAAATGCGGGTTGCCCTGCAGTTCGGCCCACATCACGACGGCGACCGCCGCCACAAACATCAGCGTCATCGCCCACAGCAGCATGTGGCCCTGACGACGGTCACGCACACTTTCGCCAAACGCGAAGCAGAGCGCTGCCGGGATCAGGAAGATGCTCAGCATCTGCACCAGATTCGTCAGCACCGTCGGGTTCTCAAACGGATGGGCGGAGTTGGCGTTAAAGAAGCCGCCACCATTGGTACCCAGCATTTTGATCGCTTCCTGCGACGCCACCGGTCCCATCGACAGCGTCTGCTGCACGCCTTCCAGCGTGGAGAAGCTGTGATAAGGCGAGAAGTTCTGGATGCTGCCCTGACTGACAAAAAACAGCGCCATCAGCAGGCTGATCGGCAGTAAGACGTAGAGCGTGATGCGGGTCAGATCGCGCCAGGCGTTACCCAGGGTCGCAGAGCTGCGATTGGCGAAGCCACGGATCAGCGCAAAGGCCACGGCGATACCGGTCGCGGCAGAGAGGAAGTTCTGCACCGTCAGGCCCACCATCTGACTGAAATAGCTCAGGGTGCTTTCGCCACTGTAAGCCTGCCAGTTGGTGTTGGTCACGAAGCTCACGGCAGTGTTCAGCGCCAGATGCCAGCTCAGGCCAGGCAGCTGCTGAGGATTCAGCGGCAGCGAGCCCTGCAGCAGCAATATAGACAGCAGCACCACGAAACCCAGCGCGTTGAACAGCAGAATCGCCAGCAGGTAGTGCGGCCAGCGCATGTCCGACGCCTGCGCGCCCAGCAGGCGCCACAGTGGCGTTTCCAGGCGGGCAAACACCGGCTTGTCCGCCACTAACGAGGCCAGACCCCGTCCGAGCGGCTGCGCCAGTACCATCAGCAGCACCAGATAAAATGCGATGAGTAAAAAAGCATTGGCCGCCATCAGAAGGCCTCCGCATTTAACAGGGCATAGATCAGATAGCCCAGTAACAACACCACCAGCACAATGCCGGTTATTACGCCCACGCTCACAGGAACCTCCAGAGGATTGGATTTATGGCTTAGCTTGCGCGGAGGCGTATAAAGACGGGGTTAAAATGCAGCGGGCGGGCGTAAAAATAGTGTAAAAATGGCGAAAAATCAGGCGACTTCCAGCGCCCAGATACGATTGAGATCGACGTTGTCCCACAGCTTACTGTCCTCTGCACCCACAATACTGTCGGTGCAGAAGCTGTCGCCGAGGTCGAGCTCTTCCGGCTTCATTTCACGCTGGGCGTGCAGCGACCAGAAGACATGCACGCAGGGCCGCATCAGCGATTTTTCGCCTGCTTTCACCACCAGCGCCACCCGGCCGGAAGCCAGACGCACCAGCGATCCCACCGGATAGATGCCAATGGTGCGTACGAAGGTGTGCAGCAAGCCAGGATCGAAATGGCCGCGCCAGCTCAGCATCTGGTGCATCGCCTCTGCGGGTGTCCAGCCGTTGCGATAGGAGCGGGTCGAGGTCACCGCATCATAAACATCACACACCGCCGCCATGCGGGCGTAGAACGAAATCGCCTCGCCTTTCAGGCGGTGCGGATAGCCGCTGCCATCATATTTTTCATGATGATGAAGAGCGATATCGAGCAGATCGTCGTCAGCGTTGGCCTCTATCAGCATCTGCGTGCCGACCACCGGATGCTCACGCATCACCCTGAACTCTTCTTCAGTCAGCTTGCCCGCTTTGTTCAGGATCTCCAGTGGCACAGCCGCTTTGCCGACATCATGCAGTAAACCGCCCATGCCCACCCGGCGCAGCTGCTGCTCATCCAGTCCGAGTTTTTTACCCAGCGCAATCATCAGCCCGCAGACCGCCATAGAGTGCAGATAGGTGTAGTCATCATGATTTTTCAGCCGCGCCACGCTCAGCATGGCGGAAGGTTCACGCGTGATCGATCCGGCGATTTCATCCACCAGGTCCATCATATAATCGAGCTTCAGGCCGTTACCCAGCCGCGCTTCGTTGAACATCGCCCGCACTTTCGGTTTGCCCTGCTGGAAGATCAACTGCGCCTGATCCATTTCCTGAAAAAACGGAGTGCGGCCAATGGTTCTTTTTGCGACCGTGGTGGCGATCGGCGTCTGAACCGATCGATCGAGGTCGATCCAGAGCTGGCGGATCCCTTCGCTGCGTAGCGTGGCAATTTGTCGTGGATCGGTGATCAGCATCTGATTATGAATGCGCTGCTCTTTTATCCACCAGACCTCAAGCTTGTGGATAAACATCCCTGGCCGCAGTTCATCGATGGTAATCAGCTTTATCACGCTATCACTCCTTAAGATCAGCGGGTGGTAAGGTGATATCGGCAGCTGGACAAATTTTCTTCAGGCTGTTTTGTGCGAAGTCTGGGGGTCTGATGAGTGGTCAGAGGAGAGGCATCCTGCCTCACGTCCGTTTCGCAGGGTTACGTCATTGGTGTGGTTACACCACGCGTGTCAGCACGGGCTCACCACGGGAAAATGCCAGCATGTTCTCAAAGACCAGGTCAGCCATCGCCGCCATGGTTTCGCGGGTGCTGCTGGCGATATGTGCCGTAATGACCACATTGTCACGCTGGCGCAGTGCGTCAGGCACCTGCGGTTCCTGTTCAAACACATCCAGCCCCGCTCCGGCGATCCGTCCGGTTTCCAGCGCCTCCACCAGCGCCTGCTGATCCACCACGCTGCCGCGTGCAATATTGATCAGATAGCCCTGTGGTCCCAGCGCCTGCAGCACTTCCGCGTTGATAATATGGCGGGTCGCAGCCCCCCCTGGCAGCGTCAGCACCAGAAAATCGGCCTGCTGCGCCAGGGCCACCAGGCTCTCATGCCGGGTATAGGGCACATCGGGCCGTGAACGCGGATTGTAGTAATGAATCTGCATATCAAATGCCTGCGCACGCCTTGCCACCGCCTGGCCGATATTGCCCAGCCCGACAATGCCACACACCTTACCGCCAATTTTGCTGCTCAGCGGAAAGCGGCCCTGCGCCCAGTGCCCGGCGCGCGTGAAACGATCGGCCTCACTGATGCGGCGCGCCACATCCAGCAGCAGCGCCATCCCCAGATCGGCGACGCAATCATTCAGCACCTCTGGCGTGTTGGTCACCACAATGCCGCGAGACCGGGCAGCTTCCGTATCAATGCTGTCATATCCGACACCGTTACTGCAGATCGCTTTCAGGTTGGGCAGCGCAGCGATTAGCGCAGCCGGTGCGCCCATCACCGCATTGCCGCTGGTCACCAGTATGTCGATCTCTGTTCCCTGCTCAGCCAGAAAGGCCGCCTCATCCTCCGCCTCCCACAGCCGGAAGGCGGTGAACGACTGTTCGATATTCTCGATCAGCTGCGGTGGCAGAAATTTCCCTTTGATCAGCACTTTACATTGCTTTAATGCCATCTTCTTTCTCCTGATTGTTAAATGATGCCGGGCGTCCGGTCTCTTCGCCGACGCGTTCAATCGGCCCCATCACCAGCAGGAACAGCAGCGCCGCGACCACGCAGTGTGCCGCCACAAACGCCAGTCCAATGCTGTAGCTACCGGTCAGCCCAACGATGATGCCGAACAGCAGCGGCGTGGTGAAACCGGCAATATTGCCGATGCCGTTAAAAATGGACCCCGCCAGACCCACCGCCTCTTTGGGTGCGGTATCACTGATCACCGTCCAGGTGCCTGCGCCAGCCGCGATGCCTTTGCCAAAAAAGGCGAAGGACATAATGGCGATGATGCCGCCGTTACCAGGAATGATCGCTGCCAGCACCAGGCTGGACGCCATCAGCATGCCGACGATATAGGGCGTTTTACGCGCCCAGGAGACGCTCCAGCCTCGGGCGATTAACTTGTCTGACAGGTAACCGCCACTGATGCCGCCCAGAAAACCGAACAGCGCTGGCGCAATAGTGGCGAATCCCGCTTCCATGATGTTCATGCCGCGCGCCTGCACCAGATAGATTGGAAACCAGGTAATAAAGAAGTAGCTGAGCGCAATGATGCAGTACTGACCGAGATAGGCGCACCAGAGCATGCGATTGGTGAGCAGCTTTCTGAACATCGCTTTGCTGACCGGTGGTCGTGCTTTCAGCGTCTGCGCCGCATCGATATCCACCAGCGCGCCACCGTCGACAATGTGGCGCAATTCACTTTCCGATACGCCGGGGTGGTTACGTGGCTCGCGCATCCAGGCCGCCCAGACCAGGACCGCCACCAGACCGATGCCGCCCAGCACAAAGAATGGCCATTCCCAGCCAAAGCGCGAGACCAGCCAGCCTGAAAGCGGCGAGAAGATAGCGACAGCAAAATATTGCGCCGAGCTGAACAGCGATGATGCCCGTCCCCGTTCTGCGCCCGGAAACCACATAATGACCACGCGCGCATTAGCGGGAAAGCTGGGTGCCTCTATGAGTCCCAGCATAAAGCGCAGTCCAAACATCAGCATCAGCGCGCCGGTCATGCCGCTGGAGAACTCGCCCACAAATCCCATCGCCAGCGTTGAAACTGACCAGAGCGCCAGTGTAACGCCATACACTTTTTTGGCCCCGAAGCGGTCAAGCAACAGTCCGCCAGGAATCTGACCGAAGACATAGGCCCAGCTGAAAGCAGAGAGGATCAATCCCAGCTGGATCGCTGACAGACCGAACTCCTCTTTGATTGCCGACCCGGAGATCGAGAGGATCGAACGGTCGGCGTAAGCCACAACCGACAGAAACAGGATCAGGCAGAGGATCCCGATGCGGACATGGGTCGTCCGTTGAGGCGTTTGTTCTTTAGGCATGAGCTGAATTCCTTAAAAAGCGGCAGGTTGCACCACGAGGTTTTTTTCAGGAATAACGCTGAGAATTCCCGCTTCTGGAAATATAGATAGGAGGCTAACGATGGGTCACTGTGCAGATGTCAGGATCGTCTGGCCCGATTAAACGGTTTTCTGACAATCCTCACAACTGCCCGTGCGGCACTGCACAAAAGCGCGAAAAGCTGCGGCTCACTACTGCAGAGTGTGCACCAGGTCGGGGATTTCCCTCGCGCTGACCGCTATGAGGAGGCGATTTCACGACAAAATGTGGCGGCGCTAGCAAGAGTGAAAAGGACCGGTTGTCAAACCTGATAGCAGTTTCTAATCTGCAAATGATCCTGCTTTTCCATTTTTATAATAAATGAAAATTCCATTCCATCCGGTAACCTCGGGAGCCTCTAATGAAAAAACATGCATGGGCATTACTCTGTCTGCTCTCTCTTTCAACACCGGCGCTGGCTGAGAAGATAGGTGTCTCGATGGCCTATTTCGACCAGAACTTCCTGACTATCATCCGCCAGTCGATTGAGAAAGAGGCTAAAGTGCGCCAGCTGGAGGCGCAGTTCGAAGATGCACGTGGCGACGTAGGGCGTCAGACCGATCAGGTGCAGAGCTTTATCAGCGCCGGGGTGGATGCGATTATTGTCGACCCGGTGGACTCTGCCAGTACGCCAGCCCTGACAAAACTGGCGCAGCAGGCCCATATTCCACTGGTCTATGTTAACCGCTCACCGGGCGATAAAACCCTGCCGCCAGGCGTGGTGTTTGTTGGCTCTGACGAGCGCGAGTCAGGCACGTTGCAGATGGAAGCGCTGGCAAAGCAGGCCGGTTACCGTGGCAACGTCGCCATCATGATCGGCAACCTCAGCGATGCGGGCGCGCTTCAGCGCACCAAAGATGTGGAGCAGGTGGTGGCGAAGTATCCCAATATGAAAGTGGTGCTGAAGCAGACCGCTAACTATGCGCGCAATGAGGGGATGGATTTAATGCTCAACTGGCTGTCGAACGGTGAGGATATCGATATTGTCGCCGCGAACAACGACGAAATGGCAATTGGCGCCACGATGGCCATTGCTCAGGCGAAGCCGAAGAAAACCATTCTGGTGGGCGGGATTGATGCCACGCCGGATGGCCTGAAAGCGCTGGCCAGCGGTAAACTGGCCGTAACCGTGTTCCAGGATGCCGTGGGTCAGGGCAAAAAATCGGTTGAAGTGGCGCAGCAGATGATCAAAGGCCAGAAGGTAGATTCTCACCAGTGGATCCCGTTTGAGCTGGTAACGAAGCAGAATATGCAGCACTACAGCAATAAAAATCCGTAATGCAACACGGAGCGGCCGTGATGCCGCTCCGGTTATCACTTCTCGTGCAGCAGCTTCGCCATCATCACCACGTCGCGCAGCTGACCGTCGCGGAGTGCCGCCTGCCGCATCACCCCTTCACGCTCAAAGCCCAGCCGCTCATAGAGCCGCAGCGCCCGTTCGTTGTCGTGAAACACCTCCAGCTCCATACGGGTAATGCCCAGCCAGTTGCGGGAGTAGTCCATTGCGGTGCGAATCAGCCGCTCACCGACCCCGCGACCGCCGAAATCGGGATGCACGCCCAGTCCAAAACTGATGCAGTGGCGGGTGCGCGGCTTGTTATCGACAAACAGCGTCAGCTCACCCACCAGCTCACCATCAATTTCTGCCACAAAGGCGATAAACCCCTCGGCGTCCATTCGGGCAATTTTTTTCTCCCAGGTCGCAACGCTGGGAAACGGCAGTTGCAGTGTCCAGGGATAGACATCGGGATGACTGTAGAGGCGCTGATAGGCGGCGGCATCCTGCGGTTCCCGTGCCCGAATAATGATTTCCATATTTTCTCCTTTTAGCCGAACGGGGTTCATGCACTAAGCTGTAGCTCTTTACCGGACGGAAAGAGTATCGCTATGTTGTATCGTCGTTTTGAGCGTTTTATCAATATATTTCATGATGCACCCACCGATTCACCGCCCTCAACGGTCTGGTCGTTTTACCTCTACTACCTGCGCCAGGTCTGGCCCAGTTTCGCAGCACTGCTGGTGGTGGGGCTGGCGTCAGCGCTGATCGAAGTGTCGCTGTTCAGCTATCTGAGCCGCATTATCGATATGGTGAACCACTCCACACCCGCCAGCCTGTTTCAGGATAACTGGCCGATACTCCTGTGGATGGGAGCAGTGGCGCTGATTCTGCGGCCGATTTTTATCGCCCTGCACGACATGCTGGTTCACCAGAGCATCAGCCCGGGCATGACCAACCTGATCCGCTGGCAGAATCACAACTATGTGCTGCGCCAGAGCCTTAACTTCTTCCAGAACGATTTTGCAGGTCGTATCGCCCAGCGCATCATGCTGACCGGCAGTTCACTGCGTGATTCCGCGGTGCAGCTGGTGGACGCTATCTGGCACGTGCTGATCTACGCCGTGACGTCGCTGGTGTTGTTTGCGGATGCCGACTGGCGGCTGATGATCCCACTGATTATATGGATGGTCGCTTACAGCGCCTCGCTGCGTTTCTTTGTGCCCCGCGTCAAAGCCCGTTCGGTGGTCTCTTCAGAATCGCGTTCGAAGCTGATGGGCACCATTGTTGATGGCTATACCAATATTGCCACCATCAAGCTGTTCGCCCACAGCGATCTGGAGCGTAAGTATGCGCGTGAGGCGATGCAGGAGCAGACGGAAAAAACTCAGCACGCTGGTCGCATGGTCACCAGCATGGATCTGACGCTGTCAGCACTGAACGGCCTGCTGATTGTCTCTACATCCGCGCTGGCGCTGTGGTTGTGGAGCCAGTCGCTGATTAGCGTCGGCGCTATTGCGCTGTCGACCGGTCTGGTCATCCGCCTGGTCAATATGTCTGGCTGGATCATGTGGGTGGTCAACGGCATTTTCGAAAATATCGGTACGGTTCAGGATGGCCTGAAAACCATTGCGCAGCCGCTGAGCGTGCAGGATGCGCCGCAGGCTAAACAGCTTAAGGTGACGCGCGGCAACATCCGATTCGAGGATGTGCGCTTTGACTATGGCGGTGGCCGTCAGGTGATTAACGGCTTTAATCTCGACATTAAGCCGGGCGAGAAGATTGGTCTGATTGGTCCTTCGGGGGCCGGTAAATCGACGTTAGTGAACCTGCTGCTGCGTCTTTATGACCTGAACGGTGGGCGGATTGTGATCGACGATCAGGATATCGCCGCGGTGACGCAGGAGAGCCTCCGTAGCCAGATTGGCATGATTACGCAGGACACCTCGCTGCTGCACCGTTCGATTCGGGAAAACCTGCTCTATGGTCGCCCTGACGCCAGCGAGGAGGAATTACAGCTTGCGATTCACCGCGCCCGCGCCGATGAGTTTATTCCGCTACTCTCCGATTCACTGGGCCGCACCGGGCTGGATGCACACGTGGGGGAGCGTGGCGTGAAACTGTCGGGTGGTCAGCGTCAGCGTGTGGCGATTGCCCGCGTGCTACTGAAAGATGCGCCGGTGCTGATCATGGATGAGGCCACCTCGGCGCTGGACTCCGAAGTGGAAGCGGCGATTCAGGAGAGCCTGGAGTCACTGATGCAGGGCAAAACCGTTATTGCGATTGCACACCGCCTGTCGACCATCGCGAAGATGGATCGACTGGTGGTGCTGGATAAAGGCGGTATTGCTGAGATGGGCAGCCATCACGAGCTGCTGGCGCAGAACGGTCTGTATGCCCGTCTGTGGCAGCATCAGACCGGTGGCTTTGTCGGCATCGATTAATCGCCGCGTCGATAGGGTAAGGCGTCGCGTGCTTCTTCCGCCCAGCCGCGCACGCCTTCCCGCTCCTGCACCAGAAAATCGGCCACGGCATCGCGCAGGCCGGGATGCAGCAGATAGTGCCAGGAGTGGGTAATCTGCGGCTCAAAGCCGCGCACCAGCTTGTGCTCGCCCTGCGCACCCGCATCAAATCGCGTCAGCCCTTCATCCAGGGCTAAATCCATTCCCTGATAGAAACAGGTTTCGAAGTGCAGCCGGTCGAACTCCGCCAGGCAGCCCCAGTAGCGGCCATAGAGCGAGTGGCTGTCCCGCAGATAAAAAGCCATTGCCGCCGGTTGCTGCTGTAAGCGGGCGATCACCACCACAATATTCTGCGGCATTCGTTCCGCCAGCAGACTGAAGAAGTCGCGCGTCAGATAGGGCCGCTGACCGCGCACCGCATAAGTGTTAGCGTAACAGGTGTAGACAAAATCCCACTGATCTTCGCGCAGCTCATCACCGCGATAGCGGTCAAACACAAAACCGCTCTGCGCCACCTGTTCACGCTCTTTACGCAGCTGTTTGCGCTTGCGCGACATCAGCGTGTCCAGGAAATCCTGAAAATCACGGTAGCCACGGTTATGCCAGTGATACTGACAACCGAGCCGCAAGAGCCAGTCGGGCTGATCGGCCAGCAGCGCGTTAGCCTGTGCATCGGTAAAGTTGATGTGCGCGCCGCTTAGGCCCTGCTGCAACAGGCTTTCAGGCAGGGCTGAAACCAGCTGAGACGCGGCAGAGGCTTCTCCCAGCAGGCGTGCACCGGTGACCGGGCTGAAGGGTATCGCGCCCAGCCATTTCGGGTAGTAGCGGATGCCGGCGCGCTGGCTGGCATCCGCCCAGGCGTGATCAAAGACATATTCGCCCTGTGAATGGCGTTTGCGGTAGCCCGGCAGCGCGGCGCGGGTCACGCCCTCTTCCCGCCACAGCAGATGGTCAGGCTGCCAGCCCGCCTCAAACCGTACGCTGCCACTCTCTTCCAGCGTCAGCAGAAAGGCGTGGCGCAAAAATGGCTGGTCATCAGGCAACAGCGCATCCCACTCGGCGGCCGGAATCTCCGCCAGTGACGTCAGGTGAATCAGCGACATGAAATACTCCAGTGAACGTCGGGCAGAGAATCAGTCAAGCAGGTTTTCCGCGCCAGCGAAAGGGTCAAGGCACGCAAAGTGAAGGCTGCATCGCCTGGCCACAGCCCCTATACTGCGACTTTACCTCCTCAGGACTTCGCCATGGATCGACTCGATTGTGACCGGATGTTTGTCACGGTGCTGGAAACCGGCAGCTTTTCTGCCGCAGCGTTGCGTCTCGGCACCAGCAGCAGTCAGGCATCAAAACTGGTTTCAAAGCTGGAGCAGCAGCTCGGCGTGCAGCTGTTTAAGCGCAGCACGCGCGCGCTGTCGCCCACCGATGTCGGACGCAGCTATTATGAGCGGGTGAAAAACCTGCTTGATGCCTTTGAGGCGCTGGATGCCAGCGTGCGTGAAAGTGCGACGACGCCCACCGGCAGGCTGAAAATCAGCGCACCCGGCTCCTTTGGCACGGCGGTATTGTCTCAGGTGCTGGTGGCGTTTGCCCGCCGCTATCCGTTGATTGAGCTGGATGTCAGCTTTTCAGACCGGGCCGTGAACATCGTCGATGAAGGTTTTGATATGGCGATCCGCATCGGCACGCTCAGCGACAGCAGCCTGGTGGCGCGCAAGCTGAGCGAAGTACATGTGCGTATCGCCGCATCACCGGTCTATCTGGAGCAGTTCGGCACGCCGCAGCACTGGCGTGACATGGCACAGCATCAGTGCATTATCGACACCAATTTTCGCGATCCCTGGCACTGGCCGTTTACCAGCGGGGACGGCAGCAGTGAAATTGTGACTGTGCCGGTGCGTGGACGTTTGCGCTTCGCCAATACTGAAGCCTCTCTGCAGGCCGCCATCGCCGGTCTGGGCATTGCGCGTTTGCCCGGTTTTATTGCGGCCCCGGCGCTGCAACGTGGGGAGATTGTCCGGCTGCTGGAAAATTTTGAGACGCCACCGCTAGGCTTGTTTGCGGTTTATCCGCCGGCCCGTCATCTGCCACATCGGGCACGCCTGCTCATCGACTTCCTGGTGACGCACTTCACGCACGCTCCACCGGCGTGATTTCTTCCATATTGGAAGAAATCATTGTCTTACAGACCCGATTATCAGTCGTTTAGTCATCAGTTAAGCTACTTCTCTCACCACAGAGGAGTTGCGCGATGTTAGTAGAAGGCAAATGGAGTAGTGACTGGCATCCGGTGCAGGCTACCGATAAACAGGGCGGATTTGTTCGCCAGACATCCGGTTTCCGGCACTTTATCAGTAGCGATGGCTCGACTGAATTCGCCGCCGAACCGGATCGTTACCACCTCTATGTGGCGCTGATCTGCCCGTGGGCGTCACGTGCGCTGATGGCCCGCAAACTCAAAGGGCTGGAGTCAATGATTAGTGTCACGGTGGTTGAGCCGCAGCTCGGGGCTCAGGGCTGGCGCTTCGGCACGTTTCCCGGCGCACAGCAGGACCCGCTGAATAACGCGCAATATCTGCATGAAATCTATACCCGTGTCGCGCCCGATTACACCGGCCGCGCCACCGTGCCGGTGCTGTGGGACAAGAAGACCGGCACCATCGTCAATAATGAGTCCGCTGACATTGTGCGCATGTTTAACAGCGGCTTTGGCGATCTGGCCGATAACCGCATCGATCTCTATCCTGCAGCGCTGCGCCAGGAGATTGACGCGCTGAATGAGAGTCTCTATCAGCGTCTGAATAACGGTGTTTATCGTGCTGGCTTCGCCACTACCGCCCTCAGCTATCAGCAGGCATTTAATGACGTCTTTAGCCAGCTCGATGAACTGGAAGCCCTGCTCAGCGATGGTCGCACCTTCCTGCTGGGAGAACGGCTGACTGAATCCGATATTCGCCTGTTCGTGACGCTGATTCGCTTTGACGCCGCCTACCATGGCCTGTTCAAATGCAACCTGCGCCGGATACACGACTATACGCTGCTGAATCGCTATCTTAAGAGCATGTTATCGGTCTCCGGCGTACGTGAGACGGTCAGTATCGATCACATCAAACAGGGTTATTACTCGATCAAGGCGCTGAATCCGAACGGGATTGTTCCGGCTGGCCCGGATATGAGTGAATACAATTTGTAAGGGCATAAGCTAAAGGAGCAATGATGGCAAAAGCACTGGTAATTTTTCTGCATGGCGTGGGCAGTAACGGCGACGATCTGGCACCAATTGGCCGTCACTGGGCGACGCTGTTGCCGGATGTGATTTTTGCCTCTCCCAATGCGCCTGAACGTTTTCCCGGTGGTTTTGGCTGGCAGTGGTTCAGCCTGGCGGACATCACACCTGAGAACAGGCCTGCCCGTGTTCGGGCAGCGCGGGCGGCATTTGATGCAACCCTTAGCGAGATTATTGCGCAGCACGGCTTCGCGGAACGCTGGCAGGATGTGGTGCTGGTCGGCTTCTCGCAGGGATCGATCATGGCACTGGATGCCCTGGCGTCAGGCCGTTATCCGCTGGCAGGCGTGGTCGCCTTTTCCGGGCGTCTGGCGGTTGACGGTGAATTAACCCCGCAGGCTCATGTGCCCGCGCTGCTGATTCACGGTCAGGCCGATGAGGTGATCCCGTGGCAGGAGAGCGAATCTGCCGCAGCACGACTCCAGGCCGCAGCGGTGCCGGTCGACGCGCGCTTTGAACCCGCCACCGGCCACACTATTTCCGCTCAGGGTGCTATGCACGCCGCCGGATTTATCGGCCAGTGTTTACAGGATTAACCCCAGTAGCGGTTTAACGCCTGCCAGGCATGACGTGCTGCGACGTCGGGCGGCAGGCGTTTCAGCGTATCATTAAAGACTTCGATGCCCACCGGCCCCTGATAGCCCGCACTTTTCAGCTTATCGACGAAGCGTTCAACATCAATAATGCCATCGCCGGGCAACTGACGATGGTGTTTTGCCATCGCCATCAGGCTCTGCTTATCCTGCGCGGGAACCGCGGCCATATCACACAGCTGCACTTCATAAATACGGTCGGCAGGAATGCCGTCCAGCTGCGAGGCGTCACCGCCCAGTGCGCAGATATGGAAAAGATCCACCACCAGCCCGATATTGGGCTGATCGAGCCGCTGCAATCGCTGCCACGCCAGCGGCAGCGTATTGTCCACGCTGCACCAGGCCATCGGCTCATACATAATGCGCATGTTGTAGCGTGCAGCTTCAGAGGCCATCCAGCGCAGGTCATCATCAATCTGGTCGGCGCAGCAATCTTCACGGGTGCTGGCCGGTGCCTGAATCGTGTCGCAGCCCAGCGTCCGGGCAATCTGTATAAACTGGCGCAGCTCTTCGCGCTTCTGGCACCGTAGCGCACCCGGTGCGCCGGTAAAATCGCGCAGCACCTGCAGATTAGTAAAGCCAGGTCCCTTCAGTGCGCTGATCTCAGCCAGTGCTGCCGCACCGCCCTCGTATGCGTCAACATCCTCGCGCCAGATCTCGACCTGATCAAAACCGGCGTCGCGCGCCGCCTGCAGTTTCTGGTCGGGTTCACCGTTTAACAACACCAGGTTAAGGAAGGTAGGATTGGTTCGCATGGCTCGGCTCCTTAATCGTCCGGAATAATCGGTGACGTTCAGCGTTACGCCCGCAATAGCCATGCGGGCGTAAAACCTGAAACAGTATCTACCTCTTAAGCGTTAAGACAAGCGCCGATTAGCCAGATCAGCCCAGCAGCGTGACCAGCGCAAAACCCGCAAACGCCATCAGCAGTGAGCCAATCACATGCACCAGCGCGCTGGCCATCGCCCACATATATTTTCCGGTCTGAAGCAGCCCCATTAATTCCGCAGTAAACGAGGAGAATGTTGTCAGGCCGCCACAGAGTCCGGTGACGATCAGCAGTTTCCAGATCGGGTCCACGTCGGGATGGCGCACAAACCAGGCCATTGCGCCGCCGATCACCAGCCCGCCGATCAGATTCACCAGCAGCGTGCCCGGCGGCAGATTAGGAAAGAGCGCATTAAAACGCATCGAGAACAGCCAGCGCAGTACACAGCCGGCAGAGCCGCCGATCATCACAGCCAGTAACGGTTTAAACATGTGTTGCTCCTGATAACAGAGTAATGCCGGGCTGAGGGGGGAAAGGCAGAGATAAACTGCGCCTGACACCTCAGCTCCCGCGAAAGGATTGAGTGTCAGGCGTCATCAGCCGGTGTTAAGCCCACCGGCGGTTGGGAAAGGTGGCACGCCATCACCTTGAGCCGGTGATAATACGACGCCCGTTTCAGGCTGGCAAGCCTGTGCGCATGGCAGATGAATCGCTTGACGCCCTGCCCGCTGGCGGGGTAATGCTGAGAGTTTACAGCCTGTTGCGGAGAGCCTATGCGTACCCTGATTTTTGATACTGATATCGGCGTGGATGATGCCTTTGCGCTGGCTTATGCGGCGCGGACGCAGCATCTGCTGGGAATTACCACGGTGTCTGGCAACGTAGCGGTGGGTCAGGCGGTGAAAAATGCCCGGCTGTTCTGCGACAAAATGGCGATTAATGCGGAGGTCTATCGCGGCTGTTCACGGCCGCTGGCACTGGCGCCCTCAGCGCCCGCCCGGCTGCACGGTGAAGATGGACTGGGCGATGCGTTTGATAACACCTGCAGCGATGAGGCGCCAGGCGCGGTGCAGTTTATTATCGACAGCGTGCGGGCGCAGCCGCATCAGATCACCCTGGTGGCGATTGGTCCGCTGACCAACATCGCCACGGCCATTAATCAGGCGCCGGATATTATTCCGCTGGTGAAAGAGCTGGTGATCATGGGCGGCGCGTTTGGCACCGATGGCCACAGCGGCAACGTGACGCCCTTCAGCGAATTTAATATCTGGAAAGACCCGCATGCCGCCGATCAGGTGCTCGCCTCGGCGCTGAACGTGGTGGTCATCCCGCTGGATGTCACGCACAAGGTGTTAATCAGCAGTGATGAGGTTCAGCGTCTGAACCAGCCGGTGCTGAGCGCTATCTGTCGTCCTTATCTGGCTTACAGCCTGGCAAAGGAGGGTTTTGCCGGTATGGCGCTGCACGATACCCTGGCAGTGGCGTGGCTGACGCTGCCGCAGGCCTTTACCCTCACTGAAAGTCCGCTGCGGGTCATCACCGAGGGCATCGCCGGCGGTCAGACTGTGCGTAAGCTCGGCGCACTGGCGTCGCGCAATGATCCCTTTGCCGGTCTGCCCGCCCAGCGTATCGCGCTCGGCGTGGATGCCGACGCGGTGCGGGCGCACTTCTTTGAAACCCTCACCGCGCCCTGAAACGCCGCGTTAGCGGTCGAAGTGAATCACACCTTTGATCAGTTCGCGATTATTGATGACTTGCGACTCAAAGGTTTCATCCAGCGTAGAGAAAGCCAGGTGATGATTCAGCATCATTTCAGCACGCAGCTGGCGGCTGGCCATCAGTGCACTTACCCGATCAAAATCTTCGCGGGTGGCATTGCGGCTGCCCATCAGCGTGGTCTCTTTTTTGTGGAATTCACTGTCAGGGATAACCAGATCGCCTTTGTGCAGGCCGACATAGACGATTGTGCCGCCATGTCGCATCAGGTTAACCGCATTGTTCATCGCCGCCGGGCTGCCGGTGGCGTCGATCACTTTCAGCGCCAGACGACCACCAAACTGATCCCGTAGCGCGCTGTAAAACGCCTCATCCGCCGGATTCAGTGCCGCCAGACCCAGCTGATCAGCGACATGCTGGCGACGGAATTCGCTGGTGTCCGCCACCACGACCTGCGCGCCACTGGCGGCGGCAATGGCGGCGACACCCAGCCCAATCGGTCCGGCACCCACCACCAGAACCTGCTCATCCGCTACAATGCCTGCACGACGCACCGCATGGGCGCTGATGGCAAAGGGCTCAATCAGCGCGGCCGCTTCCGGGGCCACCTCATCCACCGCCAGCAACGTGCTGACCGGCACGCTTAAGTAGTCGCAGAAACCGCCATCCTGATGCACGCCTATCACCGAGATCTGTTCACAGCAGTTGGTCTTGCCACTCTGGCAGGCGTCGCAGCGCAGACAGGAGATGTAGGGCATTAACGCCACCCGCTGGCCTGGCTGAAAGCCCTCGGCGCCACTACCCAGCGCCACCACTTCCGCACAGATTTCATGGCCCAGCACCCGTGGATAGCTGAAGAACGGCTGATTGCCGGACCAGGCGTGGATATCCGTGCCGCAGATTCCGGCGGTGAGAATTTTAATCAGCGCCTCGCCAGCGGCAGGCGTGGGGGTGTCGCGGGTGGCCCAGACCATCTTACGTGGTTCAGCGATGACCAGTGCTTTCATTGTTGTCATGGTGATTCTCCGGTTGTCCTGCAGGCAGTTACGGCGAATCCTGCCTGATGCGCAGCGTTCGTTTACGGGAAGTGTGAAGCACGGCGATTTTTTTGGGCTTTGAATGGTTTTTAATGCATTAAAAACCGGAGAGTCAGATGAGCCGCAGCCAGAATTTGCGCCAGAACGTCATCAACCAGATGCTGGAGAGTATCGCTCAGCGACATATTCGTTCGCCCCTGCCACCGCAGGCGGCGCTGGCGGAGATGTTCAATATCAGCCGGACCACGGTGCGACATACCCTGCACTATCTGCATCAGTGCGGCGTGCTGGATAAAGTGGATCAAACCTACGTTATCGTGCGTGATCCCCGCGAAGAGGACAGTTTTAGCGCCTTAACGCCGCCGATTGAGCAGCAGGCCAGTCACTTTGAGCAGATGTTTTTTAATATGATCAATCAGCGGCAGCTGGTGCCCGGCGACACCTTCAGCGAGCTGCAACTGGCGCAGCAGGTGAAAGTCAGTCCGGTCGTGGTGCGCGAATTTCTGCTGCGCTTTATGCGCTATGACCTGCTGGAGCCGGTGAAACGCGGTCAGTGGCGCATGAAAAAATTCACTCAGGATTATGCCGAGAAGCTGTTTGAACTGCGCGAGATGCTGGAAACCCACGCCCTGAGCCGCTTCCTGAATCTGCCCGCCAGCGATGAGCGCTGGATGCAGGCGCGGGATCTGCTGGATCGTCACCGATCCATGCGCGACACCATCGCCAGCAACTATCGCCACTTTGCTGCGCTGGACCGTCAGATGCATTCGCTGATTTTATCCGCCGCCAATAATCCATTTTTTAATCAGTCGCTGGAGATCATCTCAGTCATCTTTCACTCGCATTATCAGTGGGATGAAAGCGATCTTAAGCAGCGTAACATTGTCGCGCTGGAGGAGCATATGGCGATACTGACCGCGCTGATTGGCCGTCAGGATATTGATGCGCTCTGTGCATTACATAACCATCTGGCGACCGCTAAAACCTCAATGGTGCGCTCAATCGGTCAGTACAATTAAAAACCGATTAAAAACCACAAAGCATTAGCTCCCGCACGATTCAGAAACATCTTTGCAACATCCTTAACCCTTTGCTCTTAGTCTCGACTGCAACGTCACGGCGGCCTTTTGCCGCTGCGCGCAGACCCCTTCTCACCATAACGATAAGTACCCAGTTTCGGGAGAGTGCAATGGAAAAGACCTCAGTAACCGGTCGCGACAGCGTGACCGGCGACACGCCACCAGGCCAGGATTTCGTGCCAATGCGCAGCGATGTGGTGCGTTCACCGCGTATCCGCAAAGTGCAGATTACGGCGATGCTGCTGTTGCTGTTCGCCGCCATCATCAACTATCTGGATCGCAGCTCGCTGTCGGTCGCGAACATGACCATCCGCGATGAGATGGGGCTAAGCGCCACCGAAATCGGCTTCCTGCTTTCTGCTTTTTCGCTGGCGTATGGCCTGGCGCAGTTGCCATGTGGCGCGCTGCTGGATCGTAAAGGGCCGCGCATTATGCTCGGCATCGGCATGTTTATCTGGTCGCTGTTCCAGGCCGCCTCGGGTCTGGTGCATAACTTTACCCAGTTCATCCTGGTGCGCATTGGCCTGGGCATTGGCGAAGCGCCGATGAACCCGTGCGGCGTGAAAGTGATCAACGACTGGTTCAACATTAAAGATCGCGGCATGCCGATGGGGATGTTCAATGCCGCCTCGATGATTGGGCTGTCGGTGGCCCCGCCGATTCTGGCGGCGATGATGCTGGTGATGGGCTGGCGTGGCATGTTTGTTACCATCGGTATCCTCGGCATGTTCCTCGCTATCGGCTGGTATATGATTTACCGCGACCGCGACAACAACACCCTGAGCGCCGAAGAGATCCACTATCTGCAGGCGGGCAGCGTGGCGTCGCGGAAAGAGCCGATCAGCTTCAAAGAGTGGCGTGGCCTGTTTAAGCAGCGCACCATGTGGGGCATGATGATTGGCTTCAGCGGCATCAACTACACCGCGTGGCTCTATATCGCCTGGCTGCCGGGCTACCTGCAGTCCACCTATCATCTCGATCTGAAAAGTACTGGCCTGCTGGCGGCGATTCCGTTCCTGTTTGGTGCAGCGGGCATGCTGCTGAATGGCTATGTGGTTGACTCGCTGGTGCGTCGTGGCTTTAACGCCGTAAAAACCCGCAAAGTCTGCATCGTCAGTGGGATGCTGCTGTCAGCCGGATTCACCGCCGTGGTGACCCGCGCGACCGATACCACCAGCGCCGTGACGCTGATTGGCATGGCGCTGTTCTGTATCCATTTCGCCGGCACCTCATGCTGGGGATTGATCCACGCCAACGTCACCGCCCGCATGACCGCTTCGGTCGGCAGCATCCAGAACTTTGCCAGCTTTATCTTCGCCTCGTTCGCGCCAGTGATCACCGGCTGGGTGCTCGACACCACCAAATCGTTCAGCCTGGCGCTGATGATCTGTGCCTGCGTCACGCTGGTTGGCGCACTCGCCTACCTGCTGCTGGTGCGCCAGCCCATCACCGACGGCGAATAATCGCAGGACGGCGCGGCGGCTACGTCAGCGCCGTCAGCGTGACGCCATGTTTTGCACCGTAACGTTTAATACCTGCCATCACCTTCTCTGAATTAAGCGGAGGCGGCGGTGGCAACAGCGGTGCCCGTTCACGCAGCGCCGAGTCGAAGCGGGCAAACGTCGCGAAGTCACGCGGGTAGCGGGCTTCATCCACACCAATTAAAACTCCCTCGTCACGCGCATGGGACAGCAGCGCCCGCCAGCGATCAATCTCCGCTAGCCCGATACTGTCGGTACCATGAGAAAAGAGCATCATATCGATGTTACGGAATGGCGGCTGTTTTTCCAGGAAACGTTGCAGCGCTAATGCCGAGGATTCGCTGCTAAAGCTCAGCCAGAACGGAATCGACTGCTGCTGCTGCGTACACCACGGATCCATCAGCAGGAAACTGTCCACCGTCAGCCGGGTCGGTAAGATTCCCGCCGCCAGATACCAGTCGCGGTAGATCTCCGCCACCACATAACTCATTGCTTCCGGATTCTCGTAGCGAATCTCCATCAGCTTCCAGCTCTGCGCTTCGGCAAGCTTTTTCAGCGGTGCGATCAGATAACCATCCAGCCCCCACTCCGCTTCCGGCACCCGGTCGGTAATGGCTGGCGGCGTCCAGCGCTCACGATCCACGCCGTAACGTGCCAGATATTCCGCTACGCGCGGACCGCCCTGCATAAACTCTTTTTCGCTGGCTCCGCCCGGCGCACCAAACTGAAAGAAAGAGCGATCGCTGGTGCGCGTTACCGGCCATTGCTGGGTGCAGTGATTGATAAACAGTGTGGAACCGGCGGGCAGACTGCCCATCAGGAATTCGTTAAAAGCCAGCGGCAGTTCGCGCAGTTTCAGCCGGAAATAGCGCATCTGGTCGAGCATCAGGCGATCCTGATTCGGGTCGTGCATGTGGTGAACCGCCAGCCGTGGCCAGGCAGCCAGCAGCGCGGCGGCCACCTCTTTACCTTGCTCGAAATTCGCTTCTGCATCATCCGGATCGTTACTGGCGGCGCGCACCGGACAGAGAAACGTCTGCGGCAGCCAGGGCACGTTCATTGCCGACGCCAGATGCACCAGCGCGCCGTTCGACGAACCGATAAAGGCCGCCGGATAATCCTGCTGTGGGTACTCACTCACCATCCATTCAGCAATGCCTTCTATATCCAGCTCACCCGCCTGGCGCAGGCTGATGCCTTCTGCCATGCCGCCCAGCGCATAACCCCACTCACGTAGCCCGGTCGGCAGACGATTCAGCGAGGGCAGTAACCGGTCAAGCGTCGGTGACTGGCTCGGACTGGCGAAGGGACGATCGTGAAGCGCATTTGCAAGCGCCAGAAGCATGGCGGCAGCAGAGTCAAAACGGGCGATGCCCTTGGGCGGTTTACTCATGCTGATTCTCCTGCTGAATGCGCGCCACGAACGGGCGGATGGCGTTGCAGAAACTCCACGGATAGACGTAGTGCAGCGTGTGGGTACCATCGCGCAGCGTCAGACGTTCGCTGCGCGGCATCAGCGCGGCGAGCTCATCCAGCCAGCGTGCCGGGCAGACTGGATCACGCGAGCCACGCAGCAGCAGCGTTGGCGCGTTGATGTAAGTGAGGCGATGCTCAATATGGTCGCGCATCATGACGCGTAATGTGCCGAACGCGCGCCATAGCCCGGCCTTGGCGTAGTCGATGCACGCCAGCGAACCCGGCGAGCGATGCGCCTCCAGACCACGATTGCGCCAGTTGCGCCAGAACTGGCGTGTCAGACTGCGCGCATGGCGATCCACCGTCGGCCCTTGCAAGACCAGCCCCGCTACCGCCTGCGGATATTTCACCGCCAGCGCAGCCAGAATCTGGCAGCCAAACGCATTGCCCACCCAGATGGCACGCTGAAACCCGTTGTGCTGCAGCCAGAGCCAGAGCGCATCAGCCTGCTGATCCACCGTCATGATGGGTGCGGAAGGTGGCAGCGTGCTGGCCCCAAAACCAGGCAGATCCGGCACCAGTACGTGATAGTCGCGGCCCAGTGCCAGTGCGAGCGGCTCCATCGCCCGGCCCGACATCACCAGCCCGTGAATCAGCACCACCGGCAGTCCCTGATCCTCATTAGGTGTGACACGCGTAAACATGCGCCAGTCGCCCACCTGCTGGAAATAACCCGCCAGCCCGGCGTGGTGACTGCGCGGCAACACCGGCGGCGTCTGCTTCAGTTGCTGCCAGCGTTTCATACCCCAAAGCGTAGCCGCTACACCTAATCCCACGCCTGCCACAATCGCTGCCTGTTTTCGTCGATGCTTCTGGATCATCCGCTGCTCCTGATTTGGGGAGGATAATTCAGTGTAGGACGGGATTGGGTTGAAGGCGGGTTAATGGTGGGTTGAAGGTTTGGCGTAAGAGGTAATTTCTTAGAGAATGGCAAAATTTGCTGTGTAGCGTCGCTTGCTGTTTTGCGGACAACATGACCCCGACCGTACACTATATTGCAGATGGCAAGTAGCGCACTGCTGCATAATCCTGTTTACGAGTGCTTCGCGCTTTAGAGCTGGATATCAGACATAAAGAGTAGTTATCAGAAAGAGTGCCCTTTGCGGGATTTTTAGTGCCATTATCAGGTAAAGTTATTTAAGCTACACAGGTAATTTTAAGGATAAAAGTCTATGAAATTGAACGAAAAGGCGCTGCTGGATTCCGGCTTTAACTATGCAGATCTTCAGAAGCTTAAAAACAACATTGCTAACTATGGCGGCTCTCTGGATTCGGTTATCCATGACCTTGCTAACCGCTTTATTGCTGCAAAGTGGATTACTATCGTTGCCTTAGCCATTCTCGTTCTCACGTTAGTGCTGGCATCCTCAGATACCAGCATCACGCTCACAGGTACACTTGCAATTGTATTACCTTTTATATGGTATCTAACGCCAGCAACACTTGCCTATAAGGCATGGCGCTATCGTAAATTAACAACTAATTCTGAACAGCGCCCTTAACAGATATAAGGTCAAATATGACTTTGGCCGTAACACCATAACCGACTATGTGCATTGTGAGTTTGGCGCGGCTCATTGTGTTAACTTTTCGGAAATAATCGGATGGCATGTATCTGAATAAACGCCAGGTTCCGGGGCGCCTGAAGAGGCCAAATACGGTATAAGCATTTGCGACCAGCGAGACTGATTTATAGACTGCCAGCCCGCTGTTTGGACTGAACCCCATAAATTGAGCGGAAGACATGGCAGCATCAGCCACTAAACCTTCGGTGTTTTTTATACCCATAACGTAGTTCGAAAATTCTTTGCTTATGCCGTTAGCGCCGTCAATAACCAGCACTGCACCGGCCAGAATACCCATAGGCGTCATAGAACCTATAAGGGTTAGGCCAGTAGCTATTTCGGCACCGGCCATAACAACATTTACAGCAGAAATCACATACCCAACGATTTTATTGTTTTCCTTAACAAACTCCACTTTGGCGTAGAGTTTCGCAGCTTTCATGCGCAGCATTCTGTCCTGCTCCTGAAGGTTTTCCATTTCTATCCGCAAATTTCTAATACATGCCACGCACTCTTCGTCAGATTTTGCACGTCGTGCAGCGGCAAATTCCTTCTCAATGAGATCTCTAATCTCCTGAACGAACTTTACCTGAGTCATGCCATTTGAAAGATGGGCCGAGGACACATGATTAGCCGTATTGATCAGCTTTCTGGCCTCAAGATTAATCATTGTTTCAGCCCAGTGCTTATTTCGGCCTGAGCGCATCATATCGAGCAATGCTGCATCCATTTATATTCTCCCTGAACATTATATCGCCGATAAGACCTCATATATTCAGCTATAAGCCGTCGATTACGACAGAATTAAGCTACATGAGATAGCATATTAAAGGATGACCTATCAGAAAAAATTTACAACTTAGAGCGGCACTAAATCATGACACTTTTGCCATGATTCTCACGTTGACGCAGAGACAATCAGCATGAAATCGAAAACCAGGTTACATAAACAAGGAATTACAACCAGCCCATAACGCACGGCTGCAAAGGCGTCATTTTGTCGCCAGAAAGTGTTTTTAGCGGAAAGACAACAAGAAGAGTGGCAGAAGCAGATTAGACGCACCAGGAAGTGCAAAACGCGGGTTTACTCAGAAGAAAGCAAAAGCAAAAGGTGATAATCACAGGTCGATCCCTGACCGCGATTATCGAGGGTTTCTTGCGGGGTACTTAGTACATGGCACCCGGCGGTACGTGTTTGAACGTCTCAACATAAGCGCGGAACACGTGTTTAATGATGCGTTTCATAAAATGCCTGATTCAAATTTAGTTGAACATATACTGAAAAAGTATAGCCGCTGTGCGTTTTAACAGCAAATAAATTTGAAGCAGATCACAAAAATGCCGCTTTTATGTGCAAAGGCCCTAGGCGGTGTAGCCAAGATGCTGCAACAGAATGGTGGAGCCGACGGCGATTAACACCACGCCGCCCAGCACTTCCGCCCATTTGCCCAGTACCGGACCGATAAAGCGTCCGACTAATACGCCGGTCGTCGCCATCACTGTGGTGGCGGCACCAATGGTCAGCGCGGTGGTGATGATATTCACCTGTAAAAAGGCCAGACCAACGCCGACCGCCAGTGCATCCAGGCTGGTCGCGACGGCAGTGGTCGCCAGGACCATAAAGCCATGACTTTGCGGGGCTTCACAAGGTTCTGCGACGGCTGTCTGACGAAAACCCTCCATCATCATACGGCCACCCAGAAAGGCCAGCAGGGTGAAGGCAACCCAGTGATCCCACGCCATGATGTAACGACTGGCCGCCAGGCCAAGTGCCCAGCCAATCAGCGGGGTCAGCGCTTCAATAGAGCCGAAGATCAGACCGGTACGCAGCGCTTCTTTAAAACCAGGACGATGCAATGTGGCACCTTTGCCCAGCGCAGCGGCAAACGCGTCCATCGACATACCCAGCGCAAGAATTAAAGTGGCAATAAAGGTCATGATTTATTCACCTGGGGCGAAAAAGCGGCAATTCACGCTGAATTCACCACACAAAGTGTTCAGTTATGAAAAAGTGGGCGCAGTCTACCACGCAAACCTCAAGATAAAAAGACAGTAAAATCAGGGATTTAAGTATAGCAAAGGCTATAACTCTTATCATTCGCTATGAATGGCGCTAAGTCGATGGTGGCAAAGCATTTTCTGGCCGTTTTCCCTGCCCTGCACTACGCCATGTGGGCGTATTGCGGCACACCACCATTGAACCCTGTCGCCGATTACCGGAAAATGCCGGGCTGATAAATATGGGATACCGGTTATGAATAACCCTTTTGAAACGTTGGTTGTGCCTGGTGGCATTTTGCTGCTGGGCTTTCTCTCGGCGCTGCTGCTGCCCGCGCCCGCTTTTAGCGTGACGGTGGCGCAGCATCTGTTGCAGATGTTCCATTTACAGGATCTGAATCAGCTCTACACAGTGGTGTTTTGCGTCTGGTTTTTGCTACTGGGCGCCATAGAGTTTTTTGTTATCCGCTTTGTCTGGCGTCGCTGGTTCAGGGGCTGACCGCCTGCGCATCGACCAGCGCTTTTAGCCGTTCAGCGCTGCGCGCGTAACCTTCACGCGGCAGATGTGCCGCACCCAGTACCAGACCCGCACCGCGCTGCCCGGCCTGCTGATACCAGATCGACAGCGGCGAGGGTGCCATTCCCCACTCCACCGCCTGCTGCGCAATGGCCTCATCAGGAGTACCGGCGGGTAAGCGGACAATCACCGCCAGCCCGGCGCGCTGCAGGTCGGGAAAGTGAGGATGGAGCGCCGCGATCATCTGTTCCAGTCGCTCATGATAGACGCGCTTCATGCGCCGCAGATGCCGCATAAAGTGTCCGTCCCGCAGAAACTCCGCCACCGCGTTGTGTAACAATCCTGAGGATGCAGGCGCAAGCAATGCGCAGACCTCACCGAACCGGGTCGTCAGCGCCGGCGGAACCACCATAAAACCGAGCCGCAGTTGCGGCGTCAGCGTCTTGCTGAAGGTGCCGATGTGCAGAACCCGCCCTTCACTGTCGAGCGCGGCAAGTGCAGGAGCCGCGCGATTACCGGGCTGAAGCTCGCCGAGATAATCATCTTCGATAATCCAGCGCTGCTCCCGGCTGGCCCAGTTCAGCAATTCATGACGGCGTACTAGGCTCATGGTCATGCCCAGCGGCGCCTGCTGTCCCGGTGTGACCAGCGCGAAAGCGGCATCCGGCGCGCGGGCAATCCCGGTCGCCACCTGCAACCCTTCGGCATCAACCGGCACGGCAACCGGCGTGACGTGTAGCGCTTCAACCGCGCGACGTGCCACCCAGAATCCGGGGTCCTCCAGCCAGGCCTTTTTGCCCTGAAAATTCATCGCCAGCCCAATCAGGCCCATCGCGCCCGCATAACCGCTGGTGATAATGATCTGATCCGCCTGACAGCGCAGGCCGCGTGCCACCGCGAGGTAGGCCACCAGCGCCTGACGCAGCGCTAAGCTGCCGCGTGGATCGGGATAACTCGCCGGTCTGCTGACCTGCATGCGCGTCTGACGCTGCAGGATGCGCAGCCAGACTTTTGCCGGAAACGCATCGCTGGCCGGAATGCCCATCTGAAAGGTCAGCGGTGGCGCTTCATACTCTTCAATTCCATCAGGATGGAGTGACTTGCAGTTGGCATCATTGCCGGCCGGTTTTAACGGTGGTAATGGACTGACGAAGGTGCCTGCTGCGCCTCTGGCCTGCAGAAACTGACCATCAACCAGCATGTCATAGCTGGCACGCACGGTGCCACGTGCCACGCCGAGCTGCGCCGCCAGATCGCGGCAGGAAGGTAAACGCGTACCAGGCTGTAAACGCCCTTCACTAATCGCCTGTTCAATCAGTAGTCGCAGCTGCTCGCTGAGCCCCCGTGATGCACCGCGTTGCAGTGTCAGCGTAGAAAGCGGCGATGGGCCAGTCAGACTCTCATTTTTTGGCACTTTATCTGCTCCATTGAAAGGCCGAAAATCACCTCATCAATCCCAGGAGGCAATAAGATGAGCGAACGTATCGATTTTCACCTTGCAGCACCGGCAGGCATGAAAGCGCTGGGCGGCGTATACAGTTATCTGGCACAAACCGATCTGCCACTCACTTTACTGGAACTGCTGTTCCTGCGCATTTCCCAGATTAACGGCTGCGCCTACTGCATTGATATGCATACTAAAGCGCTGAATAAATCGGGTATGAGCTGGGATAAGATCGTGCTAACCCCGGTCTGGCATGAATCGGGGACGCTGTTCAGTGAGAAAGAGAAGGCCGCTCTCCACTGGGCTGAATGCCTGACGCTGATTGCTCAGCAGGGTGCGCCAGACGCCTGCTATGCGGCACTGACAGCCGAGTTCAGTGAGAAAGAGATTGTCGATCTGAACATCGCGATTGGCCTGATGAACACCTATAACCGCATGGCGATAAGTCTGAAAAAGCTGCCTGCCAGCGCGAATCAGTCATAGGTGAATCCGATGCGTGGGCCGATGCGCACGCATTTTCACACTCACAAAAATGTAACATTATTTTTACACAAGCGGCTGTTAAGGCCCTGCCATTCTGATTCCTGTTATTCCTTACTGCGCAATAAATCGCTAAATTTCAGCTAATTAAATAATTCCGCACTGTTCACATCGTTTCCGGCACTGCACCAGCATGGGGCTTTCCCGCAACATCCTTTTTTAGTTAACTCACTGACTTCACTCTAAAAAATCACTAATACGCCGCGTATCGTGATGATTAATTCTTATGCTGAATCATTTCTGCATTTAAAAAATAAACTAATGTTTAATTCAGATGCGAGAATGTTATATTCGGATGACTAAGCATAACGTTCAGTTAACGCGTTATCACCGCTTTAACCCTATACCTGAGACTTAACCTTTGAGAAATAGCGCAACGCGCTCGTAAGAAGCGTGACTATTTCGCCTGCGAAACTGTTGGGCTTCAGGTCAACAGAAGAGGAGATGTCGCCTCATGAGCAATTCAGCTGTAAACCTTGCGCTCGCGATGAGTGCCATGGCAAAGGACACCACTACTGCGCAGGAGCGCAAAGACGTTGACGTGCTGCTGATTGGTGCTGGTGTGATGAGCGCTACCCTCGGTGCATGGCTGCAGGATTTAGAGCCGGACTGGTCCATCGAAATGGTGGAGCGGCTCGATAGCGTGGCCGAAGAATCCTCCAACGGCTGGAATAACGCGGGCACCGGTCATGCGGCGCTGGCGGAGCTGAACTATACGCCTCAGCAGGCGGATGGCAGCATCGACATCTCTAAAGCGATAACGATCAACGAATCGTTTCAGATTTCCCGCCAGTTCTGGGCTTATCAGGTTCAGAAAGGCAACCTGCGCAATCCCAAAAGCTTTATTCATAGCACGCCGCACATGAGCTTTGTCTGGGGCGACGACAATGTCGACTTCCTGCGCAAGCGCTTCAAAGCGTTGCAGAAAAGCACTCTGTTCCGCGGCATGGCCTACTCCGAAGATCCGCAGCAGATTGCCCGCTGGATCCCGCTGGTAATGAATGGCCGTGACCGTCGACAGAAAGTGGCCGCGACCTGGACAGAGATGGGCACCGATGTGAACTTCGGTGAGATCACCCGTCAGCTGATTGCCTCGTTAGAGAAGAAAGCGAATTTCCAGCTGCGTCTGCGTCAGGAAGTGCGGGATCTCAAAAAGCTTGCCGATGGTCGCTGGCAGGTGACGCTGCAGTGTCTGAACAGCGGCACGCGTCGCACGCTGACGGCGAGCAAAATCTTTATTGGTGCGGGTGGCGCGGCGTTACCGCTGCTGCAGAAAGCCGGTATCCCGGAAGCGAATGGTTACGCCGGTTTCCCGGTGGGCGGTTCATTCCTGGTCACGGAAAACCCGCAGGTCGTTGCGCAACACATGGCTAAGGTTTACGGCAAAGCCAGCGTCGGTGCGCCGCCGATGTCCGTGCCGCACGTTGACACCCGCGTGCTGGATGGCAAGCAGGTGCTGCTATTTGGCCCGTTCGCCACCTTCTCGACCCGGTTCCTGAAACAGGGTTCGTTGATGGATATGTTCACGTCCCTGAACAGCAGCAATATGTTGCCAATGGTTAAAGTGGGGCTGAAAAGCTTCGATCTGGTGAAATACCTGATGGATCAGGTATTGCAAAGCGACAGCGACCGGATGGAGGCGCTGCGTGCTTATGTGCCGCAGGCGAAGCAGGAAGACTGGCGCCTTGTCACAGCGGGTCAGCGTGTGCAGATCATCAAGAAAGATGAGAAAGAGGGCGCCGTGTTGCGTCTGGGCACCGAAGTGGTCGCCTCGCAGGATGGTACGATTTCAGCTCTGCTGGGTGCCTCGCCAGGCGCCTCAACGGCGGCACCCATCATGCTGGAGCTGCTGCACAAGGTCTGTCCTGAGCAGATGGCTTCACCGGAATGGCAGAACAAAATCCGTGCGGTGGTCCCCTCCTGGGGACGTAAGCTTAATGGCGACGTGGCGCTGACAGAAAAAGTGTTAGCCGAGACCAGTCGTGTTCTGCAGCTCGACTATTCGCCGGTTACGCCGATGGCGGCCAACGATGAAGGACGGGAAACCGCGTTCGTCGTCGGCAAGTAATACAGTGCCGTTGATAAAAAGGCTCCGCATAGCGGGGCCTTTTTTATTGGGCGGTTGCCTGGTCGTCCTGAGGATTCTCTATTAGGGTTAAGGCATCTTTTAGCCGAACGATCAGGAGGAACCCGCATGTCTTACTCCCCTGCGTCACCCGAATTTACCCTGCTCGACCGCTACTGGCGGGCAGCGAACTATCTCTCCGTTGGACAGATTTACCTGATGGATAACCCGCTGTTGCGCGAGCCACTCAGGCCGGAACATATTAAACCGCGTCTGCTGGGTCACTGGGGCACCACGCCAGGTCTGAATTTTATCTATGCCCACCTCAACCGTGTTATCCGCAAACAGAACCTGGATATGATCTATATCTGCGGGCCAGGCCACGGCGGTCCCGGCATGGTGGCGAATACCTGGCTGGAGGGCAGCTATAGTGAGATTTATCCGCACATCTCGCAGGATGCGGCGGGTATGCAGCGCCTGTTTAAACAGTTCTCCTTCCCTGGCGGCATTCCCAGCCACGCGGCACCGGAAACGCCGGGCTCAATTAATGAAGGCGGCGAGCTGGGCTATTCGCTCTCTCATGCCTTTGGTGCGGCCTTCGATAATCCCGATCTGGTGGTGCCGTGCGTGATTGGCGACGGCGAAGCGGAGACCGGGCCGCTGGCCTCCAGCTGGCACGGCATCAAATTCCTCAATCCTGAACGTGACGGCGCAGTGCTGCCGATTCTGCATCTTAACGGCTACAAGATTGCTAACCCGACGCTACTGGGCCGCAGCAGCGATGAGGATCTGCACCAGCTATTCAGCGGCTACGGCTATGAGCCGCTGTTTGTCTGCGGGCATGAACCGGTAAAAATGCATCCGCTGATGGCGGAGACGCTGGATACCGCCTTCAGTAAGATCGCTGCGTATCAGCGTGAGGCGAGCAGCGGCAACGCCAGCAACGACGTGCCGCGCTGGCCGATGATTATCCTGCGTAGCCCCAAAGGCTGGACCGGCCCTGAAACGGTTGACGGCAAGAAAGTGGAGGATTTCTGGCGGGCGCATCAGGTGCCGGTCGCGGCCTGTCGTGAAGATGAAGGTCATCGCCAGATCCTTGAAACGTGGATGCGGAGCTATCAGCCCGACGATCTGTTTGATGAACAGGGTCGCCTGAAGCCGGAACTGCAGGCGCTGGCACCGGAAGGCGATAAACGCATGGGGGCTTCGCCATATGCCAATGGCGGCCTGCTGCGCCGTGAGCTGGATGCACCTGACATCGCGGAGTTTGCCTGCGATATCAGCGAGCCAGGCACAGAGATAGCGCAGGCCACAGAGCATCTGGGGCGCTATCTCAGCGTGTTGTTCCAGCGTAACCGCGATAATTTCCGCCTGTTTGGCCCGGATGAAACGGCCTCTAACCGTCTGACGCCGGTCTTTGACGTAACCAGCCGCACCTGGCTGGAACGAATAGAGCCGTACGATGAGCAGCTGGCGCGGGATGGCCGGGTGATGGAAATCCTCAGTGAGCATCAGTGTCAGGGCTGGCTTGAAGGCTATCTGCTGACCGGCCGCCACGGGCTGTTCAACTGCTATGAAGCTTTTATTCACATCGTCGATTCGATGTTTAACCAGCACGCTAAGTGGCTGAAAGTGACGCGCAAGCTGGGCTGGCGTAAACCGATTTCGTCGCTGAATTACCTGCTCTCTTCGCACGTCTGGCGTCAGGACCACAATGGCTACAGCCATCAGGATCCGGGCTTTATCGATCATGTTGCCAACAAGAAAGCAGACATCGTGCGCATCTATCTGCCGCCCGATGCCAATACGCTGCTTTGGGTGGGCGATCACTGCCTGCGCACCTGGGACCGCATCAATGTGATTGTGGCGGGCAAACAGCCTGCGCCGCAGTGGCTGGATATGGCCAGTGCGGTAACCCATTGTGAAGCGGGTATGGGCGAGTGGCGCTGGGCGGGCACCACGCCGGCACATGACCAGCCAGATGTCGTAATGGCCTGTGCCGGTGATGTCCCAACTATGGAGACGATGGCGGCGGTCGATCTGCTGCGTGAGATGCTGCCTGAACTGCGCATCCGCGTGGTGAACGTGGTCGATCTGCTGGCACTGCAGCCGGAAGATCAGCATCCGCATGGCAAATCTGATGCGGAGTTCGACGCGCTGTTTACCCAGGATAAACCGGTGATTTTTGCTTTCCACGGCTATCCGACGCTGATACATCGCCTGACCTATTCCCGAACCAACCACCGCAACTTCCATGTGCGCGGCTTTAACGAAGAGGGAACCACCACCACGCCATTTGATATGACGGTACTGAACGAGCTTGACCGCTATCATCTGGCGCAGGAGGCGATTCTGCGCGTGCCGGGCCTGGCCGACGCGCATCCTGAGCTGCTGGAGGATTTACAGCAGCGTCTGGCGGAACATCATCGCTATGTCCGTGAGCATGGCGAAGATTTGCCGGAGGTGCAGAACTGGAAATGGCCGTCGGCCACTGCACCGGGTGTGCCCGATTAAGCGGCCAGCAGCGCGTCGGTCAGCATCCAGACGGTGGTCGCCACCAGCGACAGCGCCATCAGGCTGTTAAACAGCTGGCGCTTCCAGGCAATCTGCAGATGGCTGCGCAGGCGATCGCCCAGTGCTGCCCAGATCAGGATGCAGGGCAGATTGAGCAGCATAAAGCCGATCATCACCGTCAGGACGCCGCTGCTGCCGCTATAGAGCAGCGCGACGTTGGTGGCCATCAGCCAGGCCTTGGGATTGATCGCCTGGAAGCAGGCGCCGCCCACTATCGTCATTGGCTGAGGACGGGTGCGCGCTTCGGGTGCGGCAGCGCGAAAAATTTTCCAGGATAACCACATCAGATAAGTACAGCCTGCCAGCGTCAGCGGCAGGCGAATCGCCGCCATCCAGTGCAATAACACCTCCAGCGCCATCCCGGCAATCACCGTCTGCACCGCACAGCCCACCAGAATACCGAACACCATTGGTAGGGTGCGCCGCATACCAAAATTGACCCCGGAGGTCGCCAGCAGCAGATTGTTCGGGCCTGGCGTAATTGACATCACGGTAACGTAACTGAAGAAAGAGGGATCAAGCATGGTGACTCTCCTGAAGGTAGACAGAGTTCTATGCTACGGCGGGGAAAGAGATGGTAACAGGGACACAAAATCACTATTGTTATGGTTACAGTTATCGTTAACAGAAATTGTACCCATTCAGGCCGGAGGCTATTGTGTCCCTTGCTCCCACGACCGAACAACCCCTCTATCAGCAGCTGGCAGAGAGCTTCGCTGAAGCCATCCATCAGGGAACGCTGAAACCCGGTAAACGCCTGCCGGCGATCCGCCGTGTTGCGCAGTCACATCAGGTCAGCGTCAATACCGTGCTGAATGCCTGGCAGATGCTGGAAGATCGCGGGCTGATTGAGGCGCGTCCGCAGTCGGGCTATTACGTGCGCGGCGTGTTGCCTGCCGTCACCCGCCACGGTCAGCATAAGACCCGGGTACGCGATCCGAGCAGCGGTAAACTCGACCTGATCGATAAGGTGTTTGCGGCGCAGAATCATCCCGACTACACCAATATTTCGCTGGCCTGCCCGCAGGACAGTGAGCTTTTCCCGGCGGCACGCATCGCCCGGATTACCGCCTCATTGTTGCGTCGTGATCCCAACATGATTGGTCGCTATGCGCTTCCGCCCGGTAGTGAGCGCTTACGGGAGGAGATAGCGCGACGGGCGCTGCACGCCGGACAGACAATTACCGCCGATGAGATCACCCTGACCCACGGCTGCATGGAGGCGCTTCAGCTGGCGCTCAGAGCAGTCACGCAGCCCGGCGACTGCGTCGGACTGGAGTCGCCGACCTACTTTTTCCTCTTTCCGCTTCTGGCCTCGCTCGGTCTGAAAGCACTGGAAATCCCCACTGACCCACAGCACGGGCTCTCGCTGGATGCACTGGAGATGCTGCTGCAGGAGCAGCGTATCAAGGCGCTGATTGCGATGCCGAGCGCGCAGAACCCGCTGGGCTGCGGTATGTCGCTGGAGAATAAGAAACGGCTGGCAAAGTTAGTGAACACTTACCACGTTCCGCTGATAGAAGATGGGCTGTATGACGAGTTGCAGTTCGACTGGCCGCTCTCACCCGCCGTGAAAGCCTTTGATCGCGATGGCTGGGTGATCTACTGCACCAGTTTCACTAAAACCGTGGCACCCGATTTTCGTATTGGCTGGACCGCCGCAGGCCGTTTTCATGATGCGATTGCCCGACTGAAAGCCGTCTCCTCAATGGCTGAATCTGCCCTGCTCTCCGAAACGCTGGCGGAGTTTCTGGCTTCCGGCGGTTACGACCACCATCTGCGCACGCTGCGCCGTCGCTACGCGGCTAATCTGGATGAGGCGCGGGGTCTTATCGCCCGCTACTTCCCGGAAGGCACGCGCGCAACGCTGCCGCGCGGTGGCTTCGTTTTCTGGGTTGAGCTACCGGGCGGCGTGAATACCACCGAGATGTTTGATCGGCTGCTGCAGGAGCAAATTTGCGTTACGCCTGGCGCGCTCTACTCACTGAGCGAGCGCTACAACCATGCGCTGCGACTCTCCTGCTGCTATCCGTTTGATGCGCGCTACAGCCGGGCGATTCAGCGCGCAGGCGAAATCGCCTGTGAGCTGGCGGTTCTGCCTTGCGGTGAGGCTCAGGGTGTGCCGTTGCGGCCCCAGACGGTATAGCCGCGACGTTCAGTCAGGCGCTCGTAATAAGTCCGCACCGCAGGGTAATCAGGATGGTCGAGCGGGGTCTCAAACCAGCGGTTCACCGCCAGGCCAATCGGAATGTCTGCCAGCGTGAAATTACGTCCGGCAACATAGCGGCCGGTTTTTTCCAGCTGCTGATTGAGAATGCTCATGGTATGCGCCCAGCCTTTACTGGCCGCGGCCAGCAGACGCGGATCCTGATGAGCCGGGGAGTTTCGCACCAGCGACATAAATGCGTAGCGCCATGAGGTGTTGAGTTCGGTAGCTTGCCAGTCTATCCACTGATCGACAGGCGCTCGCGTTTGCGGATCATGAGGATAGAGCCACTCGCCGCCATAGGCGTTCGCCAGATAGCGCAGAATGGTATTGGATTCCCACAACACAAAGTCATCATCTTTCAGAACCGGCACCATCGCATTGGGATTCAGTGCCATGAATTCGGGTAGGTGGGTTGAGCGGAAGCCATCGCCCCACTCTTCGCGCTCAAAATCAAGGTCAAGTTCGTCACACAGCCATAGTACTTTGCGCACGTTGATTGAGGAGGCGCGTCCCAGGATCGTTAGCATTCAGAGTCTCCGGTAAAATCTTTAACTTATTGATAACGCTGTTAGCTGTTATAAGCAATCATCCGGCAGAGAAAAGGCCACACTGAACCCAGAGCAAGGAGTCACAATGAAGGTCGCGTTTAAGCAAGTCGATGTGTTTACCTCGTCCGCCTTTAATGGCAATCCGCTGGCGGTGATCATGGATGCTCAGGGGCTAAACGACAGCCAGCTGGCGGCAATTGCCCGCTGGACGAACCTGTCGGAAACTACCTTTGTGCTGCCGCCGCAGCACGAAGAGGCGGATTATCGGGTGCGTATTTTTACCGTGGAAGGCGAACTGCCGTTTGCCGGTCATCCGACGCTGGGCACCGCACATGTGCTGCTGGAGGCGGGCTGGCCTACCCGAACGCCGGGTGAAATCGTGCAGGAGTGTGGCGTCGGAAACGTGACGGTGAAGATAGGTGAGGCGGGCGAACTGGCATTTGCCGCGCCGGCGGCCACCCTGATGCCGTGGCAGGATGCGCTGATGGGGAACGCTTTAAACAGCGACGCGTTCGATCTGACGCAAAGCCCGACGGTGGTCGATATGGGGATTCGCTGGCTGCTGGTACCGATGGTCAGTGCCGACGCTGTGCTGGCGCTGCAGCCCAATGTCAGCGATTTGCAGCGTCTGGTTAAGCATGCGGGTGTTTCGGGAGTGATGCCGTTTGGCCGGTTGCCTGAGGGCGAGCCTGAGCAGTATGAAGTGCGTGGCCTGCTGGTAGAAAATGGCAGCCTGACCGAGGATCCGGTGACCGGCAGCGCCAACGCCTGTCTGGCGCGTTACTTCGCAGCCGCAGGCCATACCACCGCCTATCGCGTTCGCCAGGGAACGGCCCTGCAGCGTGCAGGCCGGGTGAACGTATCTTTCGCTGGTGAGACCATCTGGATTGGCGGCAATACGGTTACCGTCATCGATGGCACCATTACACTGTGAAAGACGGCGGCGTCGTGTTTTCAACGACGCCGCCCGCGGTTAAATCCCCTGCCCGCCTGAAGCCTCAATCCGCTGCGCGGTGATCCAGCCGGTTTCGTCACTGAGGATCGCGCTGATGGCGTCGCCGATATCATCCGGCAGTCCGACCCGACCCAGCGCCGTCAGTCCGGCAATCTGATCGTTAATCTCGCGGGTATCACGCACCCGGCCACCACCAAAGTCAGTCTCTATCGCGCCAGGTGCCAGAATATTGACGCGAATGCGCCGTTCGCCCAGCTCTTTCGCCTGGTAGCGCGTCAGGACTTCCATCGCCCCTTTCATCGACGCATAGGTCGAGGAGCCAGGGTAGACCAGTCGGGTCAGCCCGCTGGAGATGTTCAGGATGCGGCCACCGTCATTGATCAGCGGCAGCAGCTTCTGAGTGAGAAAGTAAGGCCCTTTAAAATGCACATTCACCAGCGCATCAAATTCCGCCTCGGTGGTGTCGGTAAACGGCTTGTAGTGTCCATGACCCGCGTTGTTCACTAAATAGTCAAATCGCTCCCGTTGCCATTGCTGCTGCAGTGCCTGTTTCACCTCTCCAACAAAGCGGTCGAACTGACCGGTTTCGCCGACATCCAGTGCCAGCGCCACGGCGCGCCTCCCCATCGCCGCAATTTCCTTTACGACCGCCTGCGCCTCATCGGCATGGCTGCGGTACGTCAGAATGATATCGGTGCCTCTGGCAGCCAGTTTTAAGGCTCCATTCCGGCCTAACCCACGGTTTCCACCGGTAATTAACGCCACTTTCTGATTCATCGCTCACACCTGTTGAAAAATTGAACACGGGTTAAGGATATTCGCGAATTATTGATCTATAAACAGGGGTAAACGCGCATCACTGTTTCAATAAAAACAACAATCGGTGAACAACATGGACAAAATTCACGCAATGCAGGTCTTCGTGCGGGTGGCAGAAATGGGCAGTTTTACCCGCGCAGCAGAAAGTTTAGGTGTGCCGAAAGGCAGTGTATCCCGGCAGATCCAGGCGCTGGAGAATCAAATGGCAACACGTTTGTTGCATCGCACCACGCGCCGGGTGCAACTCACCCAGGATGGATTAGTCTATTACGATCGCTGTCTTGATTTATTGTCGATGATTGACGATATGGACAGCCTGTTTCAGCACGAACCCGCCTCGCTCAGCGGTAAACTCCGGGTGGATATGTCGGTGGCGATGGCCACCGGTTTTATCCTGCCACGGCTGCCCGAATTTTTGCAGCACTATCCCGGCATAGAGATTGAGCTGAGTAGCAGCGATCGTCAGGTGGATGTGATCCGCGAAGGGTTTGATTGTGTCCTTCGGGTTGGCGAACTCAAAGATTCGGGGCTGATTGCGCGAAAAATTGGTACCCATACCTTGATTAACTGCGCCAGCCCTGGCTACCTTTCGCGGTTCGGCATGCCAATCCGGCTGGAAGAGCTGTCGCAGCATGCGATGGTGCATTACAGCCAGCAGCTCGGTCAGGCATCACCCGGATTTGAATATTTTGATGGCAGGCAGTGCCATTACGTTCATACCGGCGGCGTGGTGACGGTGAACAGCACCGAAACCTATCGCGCCGCCTGCCTGGCGGGCTTAGGGATTATTCAGGTGCCTGCCGCCGGCATTCAGACATTGCTGGAAAGGGGTGAGCTGGTGGAAGTGCTGCATCGCTTTCCCGCCAGGCCGATGCCGATCCATCTGCTCTATCCGCACCGGCGCAATGTGGCACGTCGCGTGCGGGTATTTATGGAGTGGCTGAGTCAGGTGTTACAGGAGTACGTCACCTGAGCGGCTATACTTTGATTTTAATGATAAACAGGACAGTGAAGGTCTATGACAGACAAGCAGGAAAATCCGCAGGATTTGCAGCCACAAAAGCCGCTTATCGATATTAAAACCGGCAACCACACCGTAGATGAATCTATTGTTCGCGTGTCGCGTTTCGCCACCTGGTTTCAGGCTATTCCGGCGGTGGCGCATTTCATTCGCGCCCTTGACCGCTTTAACGATCGGCTCGGCAGCCAGTTTGGCGCGGCGATTACCTATTTTTCGTTTTTATCGCTGATTCCCATTCTGATGGTGTCGTTCGCCGCCGTGGGTTTTGTGCTGGCATCGAATCCGGATTTGCTGACCGATATCATCAACAAAATCGTCAGCAGCATCAGCGACCCGACACTGGCAACCACGCTGAAAAATACGGTGAATACCGCGATTCAGCAGCGTGCCACCGTGGGGATTACCGGTTTACTGCTGGCGCTCTACTCCGGCCTTAACTGGATGGGTAACCTGCGTGAAGCGATTCGTGCCCAGTCGCGCGACGTATGGGAACGCAAACCGGATGACAAGGAGAAGATCTGGAAGCGTTATATTCGCGATCTGCTGTCGCTGGCGGGTCTGATGCTGGCGCTGGTGATTACGCTGTCGCTGACCTCGGTAGCCGGCTCTGCGCAGGCCTCTATCGTCAGTGCGCTGGGCCTGGATGGCATTGACTGGTTGCGGCCTGCCCTGACCATTATCGCCACCTCGATTTCCGTTATGGCGAACTATCTGCTGTTCCTGTGGATTTTCTGGATCCTGCCGCGTCATAAGCCGCGTAAGAAAGCGTTGTTCCGCGGGACACTGCTGGCGGCAATCGGCTTTGAGGTGATTAAGTTTGTGATGACGCTGACACTGCCGAAGATGGCGACCTCGCCTTCCGGTGCCGCCTTTGGTTCAGTGCTCGGCCTGATGGCATTCTTCTACTTCTTCGCTCGTCTGACGCTGTTCTGTGCAGCGTGGATCGCCACTGCCAAATATAAAGACGACCCACAGATGCCTGAAGCGGGCAGCGCGTCACGACACAAATCATCGTAATCCGTTAACAACAGCGGAAAATATTTCCCCTCGGCTATTTTTTAATCAGATAACAGGATGAATAGCTGAGGGGTCACTTTTATTTAGCCCTTTCTTAGAGTATCCCGCCATATATCGTCCGGTTTACCCCGGTATCACCCGGTATTCACAGCACCACAGAAATTATCCTCTTTTTGCCCTCTGAAGCCAGACGCGGCGCGGGTTTTCATCATTGAATGCGCCCTGGCAGATGCGTAAGATTCTTTATCTGTATTTACAAATAAGAAACAGTTATGCAAGCCTCCCTCACAGACACACTCGACAAACAGCAGGATCCCACGCCGGTTAACTCACGCAGTAAAGTGGTAATTGCCTCGCTGGTCGGTACGGCCATCGAATTCTTCGACTTTTATATTTATGCCACGGCTGCGGTAATTGTTTTCCCGCACATTTTCTTCCCGCAGGGTGATGCCACGGTCGCAACGCTACAGTCGCTGGCCACTTTCGCTATCGCCTTTATCGCGCGTCCGATTGGCTCAGCGGTGTTTGGTCACTTTGGCGATCGCGTCGGGCGTAAAGCCACGCTGGTTGCCTCGCTGCTGACCATGGGTATTTCCACCGTGGTGATTGGTCTGCTACCCAGCTATGAGACGATTGGCGTGATGGCGCCGCTGCTGCTGGCGCTGGCGCGTTTTGGTCAGGGACTGGGGCTGGGTGGAGAATGGGGTGGTGCGGCGCTGCTGGCGACGGAAAATGCGCCAGCGAAGAAGCGTGCGCTTTACGGTTCGTTCCCTCAGCTGGGTGCGCCGATTGGCTTTTTCTTCGCTAACGGGACTTTCCTGCTGCTTTCATGGCTGCTGACCGACGAGCAGTTTATGCAGTGGGGCTGGCGCGTGCCGTTTATTCTCTCTGCCGTGCTGGTGCTGGTTGGTCTGTATGTGCGCGTTTCGCTGCATGAGAGTCCGGTGTTTGCCAAAGTGCAGAAAGAGAAGAAGCAGGTTCGGGTGCCGATTGCGGCGCTGCTGAGCAAGCATCTGACCGCCACGATTCTCGGCACTTTTATCATGCTGGCGACCTATACGCTGTTCTATATCATGACCGTCTATTCGATGAGTTATGGCACCACGGCAGCACCGGCGGGTCTGGGCATTCCGCGTAACAGTATGCTGTGGATGCTGATGCTGGCGGTGATTGGCTTTGGGGTGATGGTACCGATTGCTGGTTTGCTGGCTGACCGTTTTGGTCGTCGCAAGACGATGATTACCATTACGCTGATGATTATCGGGTTTTCGTTCCTGTTCCCGGCAATGCTTGGTTCAGGTTCACAGGCGCTGGTGATGGCGTTTCTGCTGCTGGGTCTGAGCATTATGGGGCTGACGTTTGGCCCGATGGGCGCGCTGCTGCCGGAGCTGTTCCCGACTGAAGTGCGTTATACCGGCGCATCGTTCTCCTATAACCTCTCCTCGATTCTGGGTGCCTCCGTTGCGCCTTATATTGCGACCTGGCTAAATGCCCATTATGGTTTGCAGGCGGTGGGGCTGTATCTTGCGTCAATGGCAGTACTGACGCTGATCGCGTTGCTGGCCTGTAAAGAGACGCGTCACCAGACGCTTTATGACGTGTAATCCGGTTGGATGAAGGTCAGTGAAACCCGGCAGATGCCGGGTTTTTTTATGGGTTGGGTTGAGTAAATAAAGGGCGTTTCAGGGAGCATACATCTACTCCGCAGGGTTTAAAGTGTCGCCTTGAGGTCAGGTAGCAGGCTCAGGGCGCATACGCCTGAAGCAAAGACGTAAAAGACGCCATCCCTGGCAGGCTCAGCGCGGCCGATTACGCACCTCATCCCTGAGGTGCGCCCGTAGCCGGGCCAACGCATTGCGTTGTTCAAAAACGCTCCCGGCGTTGTTGTCCCTGGCCCGCGATGCTTTGCTACAGGCGTATGCTCCCATCGCCTGAAGCAGGTTAGCTGTCAGTTTGAAGATCTTGCATAGTGCTAATGAGGCAGGGTGATTCGGGCAGCAATGAAGAAGCTTGAGGGCACTGGCAATACGGGCAGAGGAGGAAAGCGTCCCGCGCCAGGGATGGCGGGTTTTGCGTCTTTCCGATCTGACCGTATTGCCTGTACAGGCTCGATCTTACAGCAAAGCAGGCAGTGCAGGCACCGTTCCTACAGTGAACCTTCCAGGCAGTGTTCACAAATAAAAAACCCCGGCGAGCCGGGGTTTGTTTTGCTGAAAACGGTGAAGAGGTTTATTAGCCCGCGACAGCGATACGCTTCATGTCGGTCATGTAGCCACGCAGCTTGCGGCCAACGGTTTCAATCGGATGCTGGCGAACGGCTTCGTTAACGTCACGCAGCTGCGCGTTGTCGACCTGCGTGCCTTCAACCGCTTTACCCAGATCGCCTGGCTGCAATGTGGTCATGAACTCTTTCAGCAGCGGAACTGCGGCGAAGGAGAACAGGTAGTTACCATATTCGGCAGTATCAGAGATAACCACGTTCATTTCATACAGACGCTTACGGGCGATGGTGTTCGCGATCAGCGGCAGCTCATGCAGTGATTCATAGTAAGCAGACTCTTCAATGATGCCGGCGTCTACCATGGTTTCAAACGCCAGCTCAACGCCCGCTTTAACCATCGCTACCATCACCACACCTTTGTCATAGTACTCCTGCTCTTCGATTTTGCCTTCATACTGTGCGGCGGTTTCGAACGCGGTCTGGCCGGTCTCTTCACGCCAGGTCAGCAGGTTTTTATCATCATTTGCCCAGTCAGCCATCATACCGGAAGAGAATTCACCGGAGATGATGTCATCCATGTGCTTCTGGAACAGCGGCGCCATGATGGTTTTCAGCTGCTCTGACAGCGCATAGGCGCGCAGTTTCGCCGGGTTAGAAAGACGATCCATCATCAGGGTGATGCCACCAAACTTCAGTGACTCGGTGATGGTTTCCCAGCCGAACTGAATCAGTTTTTCTGCGTAAGCCGGATCGGTACCTTCAGCCACCAGCTTGTCGAAGCAGAGCAGTGAACCCGCCTGCAACATGCCACACAGAATAGTCTGCTCACCCATCAGGTCAGATTTCACTTCTGCAACGAAGGAGGATTCCAGCACGCCAGCACGATCGCCGCCAGTCGCAGCTGCCCAGGCTTTAGCAATCGCCATGCCTTCGCCTTTTGGATCATTTTCAGGGTGAACCGCGATCAGCGTCGGCACACCAAAGCCACGTTTGTACTCTTCACGCACTTCAGTACCCGGGCACTTCGGCGCCACCATCACAACAGTGATGTCTTTACGGATGCTTTCGCCCACTTCAACGATGTTGAAACCGTGTGAGTAGCCCAGTGCAGCGCCATCTTTCATCAGCGGCTGAACAGCCTGAACTACAGCAGAGTGCTGCTTGTCTGGCGTCAGGTTAACCACCAGGTCAGCCTGCGGGATCAGCTCTTCGTAAGTACCCACTTTGAAACCGTTATCGGTCGCTTTGCGCCATGAAGGGCGTTTCTCCGCAATCGCTTCAGCACGCAGTGCATAAGCAACGTCCAGACCGGAATCACGCATGTTCAGACCCTGGTTCAGGCCCTGCGCACCACAGCCAACGATAACGACTTTTTTGCCTTTCAGGAAACTGGCACCATCCGCGAATTCATCACGCGCCATGAAACGGCATTTGCCTAATTGCGCCAGCTGGTTGCGCAGGTTCAATGTGTTGAAATAGTTAGCCATGGGTACTCCAGTAAGGTTGTGTTTGCTTTTTTTGTTCAGGAACGGCGAATCGTGCAGCGCCGCGAATGACCCCATCATATGACAGGAATTCTGTTGCTTAAATTGATATATTAACAACGTCACATTGCAATAAATGCAACACCACCCAGAGGCGACGCGCACATGGATTTACGGGATCTGAAACTGTTTCTTCATCTGGCAGAAAGCTGCCACTTCGGGCGCACTGCGCGTGCGATGCACGTCAGCCCTTCCACGCTGTCACGCCAGATCCAGCGGCTTGAAGAAGATGTCGGCCATGCGCTGTTTCTGCGCGATAACCGCACCGTGACGCTGACGGAAGCGGGCGAACGCCTGCGCCAGTTTGCCCAGCAGACGCTGTTGCAGTATCAGCAACTGCGCCATGTGATGGATCTTAACGGCCCGTCACTCAGCGGCGAACTGCGACTGTTCTGTTCTGTGACGGCGGCCTACAGTCATCTGCCGCCCATCCTTGACCGCTTTCGCGCTGAACATCCGCAGGTCGAAATCAAACTGGATACCGGCGATGCCGCGGATGCGGTGGAAAAAGTGCACTCCGGTGATGCCGATCTGGCGATTGCCGGACGGCCTGAAACTCTGCCCGCCAGCATTGATTTTATGCCACTGGGGCTGATCCCGCTGGTGCTGATTGCGCCTGCACTGCCCTGTGCTGTTCGCACTCAGGCCACACAGCCGCAGCCCGACTGGTCAAAAATTCCCTTCATTCTGCCGGTGCAGGGACCCGCACGGCGGCGTATCGATCTCTGGTTCCGTCGTCAGCGCATCCCGAATCCGGTCATTTACGCCACCGTATCGGGGCATGAAGCGATTGTCTCAATGGTGGCGCTGGGTTGCGGTATTGCACTGTTGCCGGATGTGGTGCTGGAGAACAGCCCGGACCCGGTGCGAAACCGCGTGCTGCTGCTGGAGAATATTGACTCGGTTGCGCCGTTCGAACTCGGCATCTGCGTGCAAAAAAAGCGGCTCGGAGAGCCGCTGATCAGTGCTTTCTGGAGCCAGCTGTAATCAGTGGCCTGACAGGAAGAAGCGGAACGCCGGGTTCTGGCTTTCGTCATGAAAGTCGTAACCCAGATCGGTGAGATGCTCCTCGAAACGTGGCTCATCGCTGCCGAGTTCAAAAGCCGCCAGCACACGACCATAGTCGGTGCCGTGGCTGCGGTAGTGAAACAGCGAGATATTCCAGTGAGTGCCCAGCGTCTGCAGGAACTTCAGCAACGCGCCAGGTGCCTCCGGGAATTCAAAGCTGAAGAGCCGCTCACGCAGTGGCTTGGAGGGCCGTCCGCCCACCATGTAGCGCACGTGCAGTTTCGCCATCTCATCATCTGAGAGATCGACTACCTGATAGCCGCCGCTGGTGAGTTCGCTGATGATCTCACTGCGCTCTTCCACGCCACGGGTCAGACGTACACCCACAAAGATGCAGGCTTTGTCCGCATCGGCGTAGCGGTAATTGAACTCGGTGATTGAACGTCCGCCCAGCGTCTGGCAGAAGCGCAGGAAACTGCCCTGCTGTTCCGGGATGGTGACGGCCAGCAGCGCTTCACGCTGTTCGCCCAGCTCACAACGCTCGGAGACGTAACGCAGACCGTGGAAGTTGACGTTGGCACCTGATAACACATGCGCCAGCCGCTCGCCTTTGATCTCATGCTGCTGGATATACTTTTTCATGCCCGCTAGCGCCAGTGCGCCAGACGGCTCCGCCACAGCACGCACATCTTCGAACAGATCCTTCATCGCCGCGCAAATCGCATCGCTGTCGACGGTAATGATGTCATCGAGGTAGGCCTGACAGAGCCGGAAGGTTTCGCTGCCAATCCGTTTGACCGCGACGCCTTCGGCAAACAGCCCGACGCGCGGCAGATCGACCGGATGACCCGCTTCCAGTGCGGCTTTCAGGCAGGCTGAATCTTCTGACTCCACCGCAATCACTTTGATTTGCGGCATCAGCTGCTTGATCAGCACCGCCACGCCGGCCGCCAGACCGCCGCCGCCAACCGGGACAAAGACCCGGTCAAGGTGCGCATCCTGCTGCAACAGCTCCATCGCCAGCGTGCCCTGTCCGGCAATGACAGCCGGATGGTCAAACGGCGGCACGAAGGTGTAGCCGCGCTGTTCAGCGAGCTCTATCGCTTTGGCTTTCGCCTCATCAAAGTTGGCACCAAACAGGAAAGCCTCACCGCCAAATGCGCGCACTGCATCGACCTTGATGTCTGCGGTCGCCAGCGGCATCACAATCAATGACTTGATGCCCAGTTTCGTCGCGGAGAGTGCCACGCCCTGCGCATGGTTACCGGCTGACGCCGTCACCACGCCGCGCGCTTTCTGCTCTTCGTTCAGACCGGCAATCATCGCGTAAGCACCGCGCACCTTGAAACTGTGCACCGGCTGGCGATCTTCCCGCTTCACCAGAATGGTGTTGCCGAGCCGCGCCGAAATTTTTTCCATAACCTGCAGCGGCGTCACCTGTGCCACTTCATACACCGGTGAACGCAGCACTGCGCGCAAATATTCGGCGCCGCCAGGCGCGTCAGGTAGCGGTTGAGACTCGGCCATTTTTAGCCTCCCAGCTTGCTCTTATCGCGGACAGCGCCTTTGTCAGCACTGGTCGCGAGTAATGCGTAAGCACGCAGCGCAAAGGAGACTTCACGCTGACGATTGACTGGCGTATAGGCCGCATCGCCACGTGCCTGCTGCTCTTCACGGCGGGCGTGCAGTTCGTTATCCGGCACAGCGAGTTTGATGCCGCGATTAGGGATATCGATTTCAATGGTATCGCCATCTTTGACCAGCGCAATGGTGCCGCCGTTAGCCGCTTCCGGCGAAGCGTGGCCGATAGAGAGGCCCGACGTACCGCCGGAGAACCGACCGTCGGTGATCAGTGCGCAGCTTTTGCCCAGGCCCATCGATTTCAGATAGGTGGTCGGATAGAGCATTTCCTGCATGCCCGGCCCGCCTTTTGGTCCTTCGTAGCGGATGACGACCACGTCGCCTGCCACAACTTTGCCGCCCAGAATCGCTTCTACCGCGTCATCCTGGCTTTCATAGACTTTAGCCGGGCCCGTGAAGGTCAGGATCTCTTTGTCTACGCCCGCCGTTTTAACGATACAGCCATCTTCGGCGATGTTGCCGTAAAGCACGGCCAGACCGCCATCCTGCGAGTAAGCGTTTTCGCGGGTGCGGATACAGCCTTCGGCACGATCATCATCCAGCGTGTCCCAGCGGCAGTTCTGTGAGAACGCCTGGGTAGTACGGATGCCTGCCGGGCCAGCGCGGAACATATCTTTCACCGCCTGATCTTTGGTCAGCATGATGTCGTACTGATCCAGCGTTTCACGCATCGTCTGCTGCAGAATATTACGGGCGCTGCTGTCGAACAGGCCTGCGCGATCCAGCTCGCCCAGAATCGCAAAAACACCACCCGCGCGATGCACATCTTCCATGTGATATTTCGGGGTACTTGGCGCGACTTTACAAAGCTGAGGCACTTTACGTGACAGGCGATCGATGTCGGAGATATTAAAGTCGATGTCGCCTTCCTGTGCCGCCGCCAGCAGGTGCAATACGGTGTTGGTGGAACCGCCCATGGCGATATCCAGCATCATGGCGTTCTCGAAAGCGGCCTTGTTAGCGATGTTACGTGGCAGCATGTTGACGTCATCCTGCTCGTAGTAGCGCTTGGTCAGACTGACGATGCGCTTACCGGCATTGATGAACAGCTCTTTGCGATCGGCGTGCGTGGCCAGCAGTGATCCGTTGCCAGGCTGCGACAGGCCCAGAGCTTCGGTCAGACAGTTCATCGAGTTGGCGGTGAACATACCGGAGCAGGAGCCACAGGTCGGGCAGGCAGAGCGTTCGATCTGATCGCTGTCGGCATCGCTGACGTTCGGGTTGGCACCCTGAATCATCGCATCCACCAGATCCAGCTTGATGATTTTGTCAGAAAGCTTGGTTTTACCCGCTTCCATCGGTCCACCGGAAACAAAGATCACCGGAATATTCAGGCGCAGTGACGCCATCAGCATTCCCGGCGTGATTTTATCGCAGTTAGAGATGCAGACCATGGCGTCTGCGCAGTGCGCGTTGACCATGTACTCGACCGAGTCGGCAATCAGTTCGCGCGAAGGCAGTGAATACAGCATGCCGCCATGACCCATGGCAATACCGTCATCCACCGCGATGGTGTTGAACTCTTTAGCCACACCACCTGACGCTTCAATCTGCTCAGCGACGAGTTTACCCAGGTCGCGGAGGTGAACGTGGCCAGGGACAAATTGGGTGAATGAGTTAACCACAGCGATAATCGGCTTGCCGAAATCGTCGTCGGTCATTCCTGTCGCGCGCCATAAGGCACGGGCACCTGCCATATTGCGGCCGTGGGTGGTAGTGGCGGAACGGTACTTAGGCATGCTCTATTTACTCCAGTAAGAATAAGCTCGCGGACGTCAGATGACGCCCGCGCTGTATCTGATTATGGGTTAACCGGATCTAACCAGCCCCATTTGTCTTCTGTTTCGCCAGTGAACAGACCAAAGAAGGCCTCCTGGATGCGTTTGGTGACCGGGCCACGTTTGCCTTCGCCCACCTGAATGCGATCCACGCTGCGTACCGGCGTGATTTCTGCGGCGGTGCCAGACATAAAGACTTCGTCAGCCAGATAGAGCGACTCACGCGACAGCGTCTGCTCACGCACTTCAATGCCCATATCGCGCGCCAGCGTGATGATGGCATCGCGGGTGATACCCGGCAGTGCAGAGGAGGTGAATGGCGGCGTAAACAGCACACCATCTTTAACTTCAAACAGGTTCTCGCCAGCACCTTCTGAAATCAGGCCATTGGTGTCCAGCGCGATACCTTCCTGATAACCGTGACGACGGGCTTCGCTGCCCACCAGCAGTGAGGAGAGGTAGTTACCACCCGCTTTCGCGGCGGTTGGCAGGGTATTTGGCGCAACGCGGTTCCATGAGGAGACCATCGCATCGATGCCGTTTTCCAGCGCTTCTGCGCCCAGGTATGCGCCCCACGGGAAGGCAGCAATGATCACATCGGTGGTGAAGCCGTCTGGCGGGTTCACGCCCAGGCCCACATCGCCAACAAAGGCCAGCGGACGGATATAAGCACTTTTCAGTTTGTTCACGCGGATGACTTCGCGGCACGCTTCCATCAGCTCATCAACGCTGCTTTTAATCGGGAAGCGGTAGATTTTGGCGGAGTCGTGCAGACGTTGCATGTGTTCGCGATGACGGAACACAACCGGTCCTTTGTGAGAGTCGTAGCAACGCACGCCTTCAAATACCGACGTACCGTAGTGCAACGCGTGAGACATGACGCTGACCTTCGCATCTTCCCACTTAACCATCTCGCCATTGAACCAAATAAAGTCTGCTTTCTTCGTGCTCATTGTTATTTCCTCTCGCGGCTACGCGCGGATTTGTTGTGTTGTCTGTTGTTGAATCTGAACGCATGCAACGTCGATCAATTTACTTAACTGCGAAGACAGTAAATCGACGGAGCGCTGGCTGGCAACGGTCATTTCAATATTAATGTTTTCTGCGTTAGCGACTGAGGCCATGTTCATAGAACAGACCTGAAAACCGCGGTGACGCACGACGCGTAAAATGCGCTCTAATATTTCAGGGCGGAAACGGGCTTCGATAGACAATTGATGCTGGTTCATACGGTTTTCTCCATCATGTTTGCATTGCTGGCACCCGGCGGTACCAGTGGCCAGACGTTTTCATGCTCATCTATTGCAACATGCAGGAAGTAAGGACCTTCGCTGTTCAGCAGAGCATCAAGGGCGGCGTCGACCTGATCTTTACGGGTAATGCGCTGGCCAGGAATGTTGAACGCGCTGGCCAGCGTGAGGAAGTCGGGATTATCGGACAGATTGGTTTCGCTGTAGCGACCGTCAAAAAAGAGCTGCTGCCACTGGCGCACCATGCCCAGACGCTGGTTATCCATCAGTACGATTTTAACCGGCAGCTTGCCGCGCTTGATGGTACCCAGTTCCTGAATGTTCATCATGATGGAGCCATCACCCGAGACACAGATAACCGTATCTTCCGGGCGTGCAACCTGTGCGCCGATAGCGGCAGGCAAACCAAAGCCCATGGTGCCTAAACCACTGGAGGTGATGAAGTTTTCCGGTGCGCTAAATGCCATGTGCTGTGCCGTCCACATCTGATGCTGACCAACGTCGGTGGTCACAACAGTATTGGCCGGTTTGCGATCGGAAAGCTGCTTCAGCAACAGCGGCGCATAGATCGCTTCGCCTGGATGGTCATAGCGCCATGAGTGACTGGCTTTAAGCGCTTTCACCTCATCACGCCAGGCGTTGATATGCAGCGGCTGACTCAGAGCAGGCAGCAATTCGTTGAGATCACCCTGCAGAGAGACGTGTGCGCGACGTAATTTGTTTAACTCAGCGGGATCGATGTCGAGATGAATCACGCTGGCGTGGGGTGCAAAGGTATCCAGCTTGCCGGTGACGCGGTCGTCGAAGCGCGCACCGACCGCGATCAGCAGGTCACATGCCTGTACGGCCAGGTTAGCGGCTTTGGTGCCGTGCATCCCCAGCATGCCCAGATAGACCTCACTGTATGGATCCACACTGCCTAAGCCTTTCAGGGTAGCCACTGCCGGAATACCGGTTTCTTCTGCCAGCGCACGCAGTGCCGGAACAGCCTGCGCCAGACCGACGCCACCGCCAACGTAGAGCATGGGTTTTCTGGCCTGCGCCATCAGTGCACGTGCTTCGTGAATTGCCTGATGTGGCAGCGCGCTTCCCTCTTCTACCGGCACCAGATGCGGTGCGGGCTCACCCTGCGCAATCTGAATGTCTTTCGGGATATCAACCAGCACCGGACCCGGACGACCCGACTGCGCCAGCGCAAAGGCTTCCGCCATGATAGCGGGCAGCTCATCCAGCGACTCGACCAGGAAGCTGTGCTTGGTACAGGCCAGCGAGAGTCCCAGTACGTCGATCTCCTGGAAAGCATCGGTGCCGATGAAGGCAGAGGTCACCTGACCGGTGATTGCCACAACCGGAACCGAATCCATCATGGCATCCGCCAGGCCCGTAATCAGGTTAGTCGCGCCAGGGCCTGAAGTGGCGATACAGACGCCAGTTTTGCCGGTTGAGCGGGCATAGCCAATCGCCGCCATCACTGCGCCCTGCTCATGACGACACAGTAGGTGTTCCACGCCGCCATCATAGAGCGCGTCGTATACCGGCATGATTGCGCCACCAGGGTAACCAAATACGGTATTAACCCCCTGCGCGCGTAAAGCCTGAACTACCCACTGTGCACCTGTCATCGCTATTCTCCTGTGTCCTGACCGGAACAACAGAATTTTATGCTACTGTTCATTGTTTGTTCCTTGTGGATTTACTGATATTTCCTCGGGTCGAAAAAAAACCCCCGGACCTTTCGGTGCGGGGGTTTTTTCGGATTCGAGGCTTGATTTTTAAGCCTTTCTTTCTCCAAGCGTTGCCCCGCACGGTAGGTTAATAACCACCACCACGCTAATCACGACCAGGCTAATCACTTGTAGAAGGGCTTTCATGTGTTGTTCAATTCTTTTACGTGTTCGAAGTAATGCCTACAGAGTTATCATAGTCAGGGGTTATGGCACAACTTTTTTTACAGACTTTTTTTAACCACAGGCGCTGGATAACGACCTATCAACCTGTATTACAAGAAATAATTACGTGATGATAATTATTCATCACTTTAGGGGCGTAATCATGTTTTGATGAATTTGCGCGCAGTCGCACAAGGTTTCAATACGCCTTGAAAAAAACGCTGATGGGCTGGACGATGGCCTGAACAGTGCTGATCATCCCCTCGCTTTCGTTTGACGCTGTCACCAGACTGGCGGCAACAAGGAGCGAGTATGTCATTATCAAAAGTTCTGACCCGGGCAGCATTAGGCGTAGAAGCCCCGCTGGTGACCATTGAGGCGCATATCAGTAACGGCCTGCCAGCGTTAACACTGGTGGGTTTGCCTGAAACCACCGTGAAAGAGGCACGTGAGCGGGTCCGCAGTGCCATTATCAACAGTGGTTTTACCTTTCCGGCTAAGCGCGTCACCATCAATCTGGCCCCGGCAGATTTACCCAAAGAGGGCGGGCGGTATGACTTACCTATGGCGATCGCCATTCTGGTCGCCTCTGAGCAGCTTCCTGCCGATAAGCTGACGCACTATGAGTTTCTGGGTGAGCTGGCACTCGACGGCGCAGTGTGCGGTGTACAGGGCGCGATTCCAGCGGCTATGGTGGCGATACAGGCGGGAAGGCAGCTGGTGCTCTCCGTTGAAAATCAGGGTGATGCCGGACTCATCCGTCAGGGGTTGTCGCTGGTCGCCTCTCACCTCAGCCAGGTATGCGCCTTTCTGCGTAATGCGCTCACATTACCGACGGCCCAATACCCTGAACAGCAGGGCGACGTGCCGGCTGATGATCTCGCTGATGTCATTGGTCAGGAGCAGGGGCGCAGAGCACTGGAGATCACAGCGGCAGGCGGTCATAACCTGCTGCTGATTGGGCCACCGGGCACGGGTAAAACCATGCTCGCCACCCGACTGCCTGGCATAATGCCTTCTCTTAGCGATCAGGAAGCTCTGGAGTGCGCGGCAATCGACAGCCTGGTGAACAACAATACCCTGCACCGACAGTGGCGCACGCGGCCTTTCAGGTCACCTCACCATAGCGCATCTCTCTATGCTTTGATTGGTGGCGGATCATTGCCACGGCCCGGTGAGATATCCCTCGCGCACAATGGCGTACTGTTTCTGGATGAGTTACCGGAATTTGATCGCAAGGTACTGGACTCCCTGCGCGAGCCATTAGAGTCGGGCGTCATCGCTATTTCCCGTGCCCGGGCAAAAGTTACCTATCCGGCACGGTTTCAGCTGATCGCTGCGATGAATCCCAGTCCAACCGGGCATTATCAGGGACAACACAACCGCTGCTCACCCCAACAGGTTTTGCGGTATCTCAGCAAGCTATCAGGCCCTTTTTTGGATCGTTTTGATCTTTCGCTGGAGGTGCCGCTACTGCCGGGTGGGATGCTCAGCGGTCAGCGCGCCAGAGCGGAAGCGTCTGAGCAGGTACGTCATCGGGTGGTCGCGGCACGTAACATTCAGCTGGCCCGTACAGGCAAGATCAATGCGCATTTAAACAATGCAGAGATTATGCGCTGGTGTCAGCCTGCCAAAGAAGACGCGGAGTGGCTGGAGTCCGTGCTGGAGAAACTGGGTTTGTCTGTGCGGGCATGGCAGCGGATTTTGAAAGTGGCGCGTACCGTTGCCGATCTCGCGGGGGATACGGATATTAGCCGGTCACATCTGCAGGAAGCGGTCAGTTACCGTACAATAGATCGATTAATGATTCATCTGCACAACAGCCTGCAATAAAAAAAGGGGCTTTCGCCCCTTCTCTGTTAATCGTCGCTGTCGGTAAAGTCTTCAACGGTGTCCATCTGCGGTTTACCGCCAGAGAGCGTATGAAAACGCTTAGGACGCTTAATGCGGGTCATATACTTAGACCACACGCGCTCAGCTTCCGTTTGCGGCTCACGCACGCCACGACACACTTCAATAAACAAACGTTCTTCTTCAGTTACAGGCTCACGCTTTGATAAATCCAGCTCATTAAAAGCAAAACCGTGGCGTTCAAGAAGCTGAGCCTCTTTAATAGTAAAGTCACCGTGGCGTGAGAAACCACGCGGGTAATGTTTGTTATCAAAGAAACGATTCTCTGTTGAGAAGCTTTCCGCCATGTTACACGCTCCTGATTTTCTAATGCCGTGCTGTTAATGGCGCGGAGTATTAGATAGGCTTGACAGAGTGTAAAACAAAACATTTAAATCTATACGACAAACATTTTTTGGGAGAACGCTGTGGATACGGAATTACTGAAAACTTTCCTGGAAGTGAGCAGGACACGTCATTTTGGGCGTGCTGCAGAAGCACTTTACCTTACGCAATCTGCTGTCAGTTTTCGCATCCGTCAGTTAGAGAATCAGCTTGGCGTTAATCTTTTTACACGGCATCGCAATAACATACGTCTGACAGCGGCAGGAGAGCGACTGCTTCCCTATGCTGAAAGCCTGATGAGCACCTGGATGATGGCGAAGAAGGAGGTTTCTCATACTCAGCAGCATCATGAGCTTTCTATTGGTGCCAGTGCATCTCTATGGGAAGCCTATCTGACGCCATGGCTACAGACGCTGTATGAGAATCGGGAGAGCCTGCATTTAGAAGCGCGCGTAGCACAGCGGCATCTGCTGGTTAAACAGCTTCATGAGCGCCAGCTGGATCTGTTGATTACCACTGAAGCGCCTAAGATGGATGAGTTAACCAGTCAGCAGATTGGTCATATTTCACTGGCGCTGTTCTGCGCCCGGCAGAGCGAAAAGCGTGAGAAATATGATTATATTAAGCTGGAATGGGGAGCTGATTTTCATCAGCATCAGAGCTATCTCTCGGGGGCTGATGATGTGCCGGTCCTCTCCACAACGTCAGCGCATGTCACCCGTGAACTGCTGCATACCACCGGCGCATGCGCGTTTCTGCCGGACTTCTGGCAAAGTGTTTACAGTGAGTTGATGATGATTCCGGATACACCCGTTGCCGTTCGTCCGCTCTATGCTGTCTGGTTGCAGAACAGCGATCAGCAGGCACACATCCGCCAGTTGCTTAAATTCCCGATTCTGGTCAGGCAAAACAGCTGAATTTACGGGAAAAAGAGGTGAGCAGGGAAGATCAGAGGCCAGTTAGCGTTAGCTGGTTTTTCTTTTTTGCTTTTTTAAAGGCAAAAAAAAAATCCTTTGCCGAAGCAAAGGATCGTTTTCTGGCAGGGGCGGAGGGACTCGAACCCCCAACACCCGGTTTTGGAGACCGGTGCTCTACCAATTGAACTACGCCCCTAATAGGGTGGCGGAACGGACGGGGCTCGAACCCGCGACCCCCTGCGTGACAGGCAGGTATTCTAACCAACTGAACTACCGCTCCACCGATTCTTTCACGGTTCTCAGCAACCGGCTGAGAGCCGTCTGTTCCTGTTGCTTTCCTTGTCAGGGGAAAAGGAACGAATTTAATGCCTGGCAGTTCCCTACTCTCGCATGGGGAGACCCCACACTACCATCGGCGCTACGGCGTTTCACTTCTG